>JAJRXB010000375.1 GCA_024276515.1 Chloroflexota bacterium | reverse complement strand
GTCATTGCGAGCATCCGAAGGATGCGAAGCAATCTCCTACGATGCATTGTGGCGATTGCTTACCCCGTTCGGGGCACAGGTACCCCGTTCGGGGCACAGGTACCCCGTTCGGGGCACAGGTACCCCGTTCGGGGCACAGGTCGTCGCTGCGCTCCTCGCAATGACAGGTTTGGTGGTAACATGACATTGTCAAAGTAGTCACCGCGCCAGATTTAAAGGGTCAATGGATGACCGACACCTGCCCCACCATGGAGCAGGATGAGCGCTCTATTGACTTTTCGTTGACGCACGCATTGCGTTGCAGGTCGGTCGCAGTTGCCTGTCCTGCAGCGTTCGTGCGTTTCTACTTTTGGGGGTAGGCTGGATAATTGCTTGGCTCATGTTGGCTCATGTATGAAAAGTGTGCCGACATGTCACCGCGAGCCGGAGGCGAAGCGGTCTCAGCCGTCGGTGAGCGGGGATTGCTCACCTGCACTTGCGTGCGGTGTAAGTGTCACTTCGCTCGCAATGACATGCGCAGATTCTAGACATGAGCCAATTGCTTTTGAGAACAGAAACGCTATTTTCTCGGGAGGAAGTATGAGTATGGCTCGATATGCGCACATTGTGGGCTGGGGGATGAGTGTGCCTGAGCGTGTGATGACCAACGACGATTGGGCACAGTTGGTCGAGACGTCGGATGAGTGGATTCGCAGCCGCACCGGCATCGCTGAGCGGCACATTGCAGGCGAGGGAGAAACGACTCTGACCCTGTCGCTGGAAGCGGCGCGCAGGGCGCTGGACGTGGCCAAGCTGTCGCCGACGCAGCTCGATATGATCATCGTCGCCACCGTCACACCGGAGCACGCTTTCCCGGCGACCGCCTGTCTGGTGCAGGACAGTCTGGGTGCGGTGAACGCCGGCGCCTTTGATCTGAGCGCCGGTTGTTCTGGATTTATCTACGGCCTGTCTCTGGCCGCCGACGCCATCCGCGCCGGAAGTTACCAGCACGTGTTGGTCATCGGTGCCGAGACCCTGTCGCGTATTGTGGATTGGAACGACCGACATACGTGTGTGCTCTTTGGCGATGGCGCGGGGGCGGTGGTGGTCAGCGCCAGCGAAACGCCAGGCGGTGTCCTGTCCAGCGTTCTGGGCGCCGATGGCTCCGGCGGGGATCATCTGATTCTGCCGGCCGGTGGCAGCAAATTCCCTCCCAGTCACGAAACGATTGATCAGGGATTGCACTATGCCCGTATGAACGGGCGTGAAGTCTTCCGCTTTGCCACCCGCACGATGGATAAAGCGGCCCGCCAGGCTTGCGAAAAGGCGGGCGTGCCGTTGGACGACGTGGAACTTTTCATCCCGCACCAGGCCAACATCCGCATCATCAACTCGGCCGCCCGTTCGCTGAAGTTGGACAAGGAACGGGTCTTTGCGAACATTGAGCGCTACGGCAACACGTCGGCTGCGTCCATTCCCATCGCCTTGTGCGAGGCCATCGAAGCTGGTCGCGTCCATCGCGACGACCACCTGATGCTGGTGGGCTTTGGTGCCGGTCTCACCTGGGGTGCCACGGTGCTTCAATGGGGTATCCCGCTGCCGGTGGCTCCGCCTCCCTGGTGGCTGCGTCTGTTCCGCTGGCTGTACTATCGCTGGGCCCGGGTTCGCTCCTGGAGCGCTCGCCAGCGACGGCGCGTGGAGGATTGGCTGCCCTTTAACGGGCATCACCGCAATGGCTATCACCGCAACGGCGCATCGCCGACGCTGCCGCCTGCCCCAGCTCAGCCGGAGCGCGAGGTCGAGGCTGCGCCGGAGGAAAAACCGGAGCCGGCCGCCGAGGCCGAGGGGCAGTAAAAAAAGCGAGTCGGCGAATCAGCGAGTCAGCGAAATCGGCAAGTTGCTGACTCGCCGACTCGTGGTGTTCCTCATATGCGCTCCAGCCAATACCACGCCGCCGACGGCCCACCGGGGTCGGTGCCTCCCTCCACCCGCAGCAGGCGAAAATCGGGCAGGAACAACTGTTTCACCTCGTCGGCTGTGATTCCCATATCACCCATACGTCCCTGGCGCGGACCAAAGGCATAAAGCATAAAGCGCGCGCCGGGACGCAACAACCGCCGTAACTGGTCTCGATAGCGGAGCCTGCCCTCGGCGTCGAGGGTGTGGAAACAGCCGACGTCGAGGGCCAGGTCGAAGGGGGGCTGGAGGAAGTCGAGCCGGGTGACGTCGGCGGCGTAGAAGTCCACGGCCAGCCCCGCCTCTTTGGCCTTGCGGCGGGCCCGGCGAATGGCCGTCGCTGCAAAATCCACGCCCACCACCTGCCAGCCGTGCCGGGCCAGGTACAGGCTGTTGGTGCCGGTGCCACACCCCAGGTCCAGCGCCCGGCCCGGCGTCAGCGCGTCTGGCCCCTCTATTGCCTCCACCACCTCCGGTGGGGTGATCCCCGTGTCCCACGGCGGGCGGAAATAGTACCACAGGCTGAAGGCCAGTCGTCGCAGCATCTCATTCCTTCCCTTCCTGATTCGCTTGTGCACAACCGCCGACCGCCGACCGCAGAAGGCCGAAAAAGGACCCGTTGCGGTCGGCGGTTGTGCAAAGCAACCTGTGCCTATGCCGGCACAAAATACACGTCCGTTGGCTTGAACTTGCTGTTGCGCAGGTAACGGGCCTTGACCTTCATGCCGATCCAGTCCAGCGAGGGCTGGTTGGGGTCCACGCCGACGAGACGGGCGAGGAAGAGGGTATCGGCGCCTTCGAACCCGATGAGGGCCAGCACAAAGGGAGTCTCTGGCAGGAACTCCTCGGAGCCGAAGTAGCAGACGGTGAAGGCGTGCACCGTCCCCTCGTCCGGCAGGCGGACCCAGCCTGTCTCGTTGCCGGTGTGCATATCGTGGCCGCGGGGGGTGGCGTAGGTGTAGCCGGTCTCTGGGTCGCGGTTGCCCAGGAAGACTTTGTTGGCCAGCCCGGCAAAGAAGGGAGAATCCTGGGCGTAGGAATGCAGATAGGTGATGCTATAGGGCTGCTCAATCTGGATAGGCGTCATCTCCTTGAGCAGGGCCAGTGTTTCTGCGTTCAATTCGCGGGGGAAGGGGACGTTGTGCAGGATATACCCTCCCAGAGTCTCTTCGCGTTTGTTGGGAATCTGGTCAGACATGGGTTACTCTCCTCGCTCAAGAATTGAGACCGTAACATAGGTGCCGGTGCCGGCGTGAGAGTGGATGGCGCCGCGGCGAGCGTTTTTCACCTGCAGGGTGTCGTCGTCGAAGTGCTTGCCGACGGTGCCCTGCAACTGCCAGATGGCGAACACCGCCTGCATCAGCCCGGTGGCGCCGACGGGGTGTCCGCAGGCGATGAGGCCGCCGCTGGGGTTGACAGGACAGACCGGTTCCTCGGGCAGGTCCAGGCCGTAGTCAATTCCGGGCATAAAGGCCTTGCCTGAGACGGCAAAGGGGCCACCTTCCCCGTAACGGCAAAGTCCCATGTCTTCGTAGGTTTGAATCTCGCTGGAGGTGTAGGCGTCGTGCAGCTCTACGAAGTCAATCTCTTTGAGTGGGTCGGTGATGCCGGCGTTTTTGTAGGCCTCTTTGGACCCCATACGTCCGGCCCGGAAGGAGTGGACGCCGGGGTAGCGAAAACCTTTGTCCCATAACTCTTTGTAGTAGGCTCGGGTTTCGGCTGTGTCTTCGTGGGGGAGCAGGTTGTATCTGAGAAAGTCGTCGTAGGATTGATGAGGCCGGTCGGCCATGCGCATGGCGTCGGTGCCGCGCCCGATACCCCCGACCTTCACCAGCGGGCGCGGAATCTGCGCTCCGGCTGCCTCCAGCCGGGCCAGGCCCTCCTCGGAGCAGAGGATGGTGGCGGCCGCGCCGTCGCTCATCACGCAGATGTCCAGGCGGGTCAGCGGCCAGGCGACCATAGGCGCGTTCCGCACGTCCTGGATGGTATAGCGGTTGCGTTTTTGCGCGTAGGGATTGTGGTAGGCGTTGATGTGATTCTTCACGCTCACGTGGGCCATCTGCTCGACCGTGGTGCCAAACTCCTTCATGTGACGGGTCACCATCATGGCATAGTAGCCGGAGTAGAACCCGCCGACCGGGTAGTCGAAGCTCACGTCGCTGGCCAGGGCGATGAACTCGTTGCCCTTCCACGTCTCCACGTGCGACATCGTCTCGAAGCCATAGGCGACACACACGTCCATGTAGCCGGAAGCGACCGCCTTCCACGCTTCCTGAAAGCAGATGCCGCCGGTCGCGCCGCCCCCTTCCACGCGATGGTTGGGCTTGGGACACAGCCCCAGGTAGTCGGTGGCCATAATGCCCGCCATAAGCTGGCGGGTAAAGTGGTCGCTGAAGTAGCTGACCACCGAGCCATCCACCAGTTCGGTGAATTGGCGGAATTCCAGACCAATATCCCGGATAGCGTAATCATATGCCTCCTTGACAATGGCCTGGAAGGTCTTGTCGGGGCGGGCTTTGGTGAATTTGCTCACCCCACCGGATATTGCATAGACGGTTCGCATCGTTGCTTTGCCTCCTTCGTTGGACTAATGGTTACCACCAGAGTTCTCTCGGAAAGTCTGCCCAACAAGGGTGACGCTTCGGCATCCAGGGATGCCTTGCTCCTCGTCACACCGGCGGAGTGAGCATCCCCAGCGAAGTGCCCAAAGGGCGGCGCGAACGGCACTTTCCGGGAGGTCTCTACCAATGAACAGAGGTGCCAAAGGTCTCTTTTTGTCCGGTTGATAGCGCGTACAAACTGATTTTGGCTCAAGTTATCTGCCAAAAGTGCCTGGCACCTGAGACGAATTATAAGGGACGGCTGATGTAATTGTCAAGCGATGGTCGAATTTTCGCTCAACCTGCGTTTAATATCTTTAGAAAAGAGAGCGGTTTTGCTTTATAATTTGACGAAACGATGGAGATAAGCTACAATCGTTCTTTGAGGCTTTTCCCCTATGTTCGAAAATTTACAGGACAAACTTCAGGGCGTCTTCCAGCGGCTATCCAGTCGGGGCAAGCTGAGCGAGGCAGACGTTGATGCTGCCTTGCGCGAAGTGCGATTGGCCTTGCTGGAAGCCGACGTCAACTTCAAAGTCGTTAAAGACTTCATCGGCCGGGTACGCGAGCGGGCGGTAGGCGTCGAGGTGATGCAGAGCCTGACGCCGGCCCAACAGGTGGTGAAGATCGTCAACGAAGAGTTGATCGCCACGCTGGGAGAGCCCGCCCGGCTCAATTTGGACGGGCCGGCCCCCCACGTGATTATGCTGGTGGGCTTGCAGGGCTCAGGCAAGACGACCACTGCCTCTAAATTGGCGCTGTTCCTTAGAAAATCGAATCATCGTCCCTTGCTGGTCGCGGCCGACACGCGCCGGCCGGCGGCCATCGAACAACTCCAGGTGTTGGGGCGTCAGCTCGACATCCCGGTGCACGCCGAGGGGACGGACGTGCCGCCCCCACAGATTTGCGCCAATGCCATCAAAAAGGCACGCCAGGGAGCGCACGACGTCATCATCCTCGACACGGCCGGTCGTCTGCACATTGACGAGGCGCTGATGGATGAGCTGGCCCAGGTGAAGGCCAAAACCAATCCGCAAGAGGTGCTGCTCGTCGCCGACGCGATGACAGGCCAGGACGCAGTGCGGGTCGCCGAGAGCTTTCACCAGCAGGTGGGGTTAACCGGCCTCATCCTCACCAAAATTGACGGCGACGCGCGCGGGGGCGCGGCTATCTCCATCCGATCTGTCACCGGCGTGCCCATCAAGTTTTTGGGCACCGGTGAGAGATCCGGCGACCTGGAGAAATTCCACCCAGACCGTATGGCGTCGCGCATCCTGGGGATGGGGGACATCCTCACCCTCATCGAGCGAGCCGAGAGCACCCTCGACCAGGAAAAGGCGCAGCGTGCCGGGGAACGGCTGCTGGCCGGCGAGTTCAACCTGGAGGACTTTCTGGAACAATTGGGCGAAGTGAAGAAGCTGGGCCCAATGAGCCAACTCCTGGAAATGATACCCGGTATGGCCAGCATGAGCCGCAGCCTGCCGCCTGATCTGACCGACCAGCAACTCCGAAGGGTAGAGGCGATCATCAACTCGATGACCCTGGCCGAGCGACGTAACCCCAAAATCCTCAACGCCAGCCGCAAGCGGCGCGTTGCCCGGGGGAGTGGCACCACTGTGCAGGAAGTGAATCAACTCCTGGCACAGTTTCGCCAGATGCAGCGGATGATGAAGCAGCTTCGTGGGGGCAAAGGGCAGCGTGCCCTGGCCAACCTGTTGGGTGGATTTCGATAAGATGCAAATCACCATTGACCGAAATTTTTATCAACGGTTAAAATTGAGAGGGAGGTAACATAAGTTTCTCATGGTCAAAATTCGTCTCAGACGCGTAGGTGCCAAAAAGCAGCCCAGCTATCGGGTGGTGGTGGCAGATTCCCGCTCGCCACGCGATGGCCGCTTCATCGAGACCATAGGCTTTTATAATCCACGGACCGAGCCGCCAACGGTGGAGATAAAAGAGGAGCGAGCTTTATATTGGCTTTCGCAGGGTGCTCAGCCCACCGAGGCTGTCGCCGGTCTCCTCAAGCGCCTGGGGACTATGGATCGGCTGGCTCGACTCAAGCGCGGTGAGTCGTTGGAGGTGCTGCTCAACGAGGCGGCTGCCGCGCGTCAGCAACTTGCTGAGGAAGCATCAACACCGGCGGCGCAGGCAGAAGCGGAGCAAATTGCCGAAGTGGCCGAAACCGAGGTCGCGGAGGCCGAGATGGAGGCAAAGGAGGTGGCTGTCGCCGATTCAGAAACAGATGCCGAAGTCGCTGAAGACGTGGTCCATGCTGAAGGGGCCACCGAACCAGCAGAGGAGGAAGTCTAACCTGGGTTGCCTGATTCCCAGTTCCCATCCCCTCTACGCCCTCGTCGAAGGAGGCAAATCCTATGTCTGCAATGAAGGAGCTCGTTGAGTATATGGCCAAAGCTTTGGTCAACGACCCCGACGCCGTTGTCGTACGCGAGATCGAGGGAGCCAGCGCAACTATCTTTGAGCTGAGCGTGGCGCCAGATGATATGGGCCGAGTGATTGGCAAGCAAGGGCGGGTAGCAAATGCAATGCGCACTCTGTTGCGCGTCGCCGCCGTAAAGGAAGGCAAGCGCGTCACGCTGGAGATTGTATAAATGCGGTCTGCTCGACCGATCAAGAAGAGTGGATGGGGCTCAGACGAGGCAACCGACTCGTCTGAGCCCCGTTTCATCGCTATCGGTCGCATTGTGCGAGCTCACGGCCTGCGCGGCGAAGTGGCCGTTGAAGTGTGGACCGACTTTCCCGAACGCTTCGACACCATCGAAGTGGTTTACCTGGGGGGAAATGCCTTGGAGGCAGAAGCGTGGCAGGTGACGGCCACCCGCTGGCATAGAGACCGTGTTTTGTTGACGTTGCAAGGCTGCGAAGACCGGACGGCGGCGGAGCGTCTGCGTGGCCTGCTGGTCCAGGTCCCTATCGAGGAGGCGATGCCGTTGTCGGAGGATGAGTATTACGCCCACGAATTGGTTGGTCTTGACGTGGTGACGGTAGAGGGAGAGGATTTGGGGCGAATCAGCGAGGTTCTCTTCACCAATGCCAACGATGTCTACGTGGTCGTTGGTCCCCGTGGTCAGATTTTATTGCCGGCCATCGCCGACGTGATTGTGCGTGTTGACCTGGACGCAGGCCAGGTGGTGGTGAGATTGATGGAAGGGTTGGTGTAAGGGCGTATCGCCATACGCCTCTACAGGAGTTTTCGACTTGCGACTTGGAATCCTCGGCGGCACCTTCGACCCCATCCACTTTGGACATCTCCTGGCAGCAGAAGAGGCGCGGGTAACTTTGCGCCTTGACCAAGTGCTCTTCGCCCCGGCCGGCGACCCACCCCACAAGCAAGGACACCCCATTTTGCCGGTGATGCACCGGCTGGCGATGGTGCGTTTGGCCATCGCCGATAACCCCGCTTTTGCCCTCACCACAGTTGACGTTGACCGGCCCGGTCCGCATTACACGGTGGACATGGTCCGTTTGCTGCGCGACGAGTGGGGGACCGACTCCGAAGATACTTTCTTCATTATGGGGGCCGATTCGCTGGCTCACCTGCTTACCTGGCGACAGCCGGCCCAACTCATCCAGCTTTGCCGGTTGGCGGTGGTGGCGCGGCCTGGCTATCGCGCCGACCTGGGGGAGCTGGAGGCGGCTTTGCCTGGTTTGAGCCGTCGCCTGGATTGGGTGGAGATGCCGGTGCTGGGCATTTCGTCCAGCGACCTGCAGCGCCGGGTGCGCGAGGGGCGGTCCATTCGCTACCAGGTGCCGGCGGCGGTGGCACGATACGTGGCCGAGCACGGGCTGTATCGTGAGCCATAAGGGCGACGCATCGCGTCGCCCTTGTGGTTTTAGCGGGGTTTTATCGGCACGCTCGCCTCCACCCGTGTCCCCTGGTCGGGACCGGTTTGGACTCTGAATTCTCCACCCAGCGCGCGGGCGCGGGCACGCATCGCTTGCAGGCCGGAGCCACCCCTGTCGGGCGGGCGGGCGAGCAATTCGCCGGGGCTGAAGCCCTGGCCATCGTCGGTGACGGTCAGGCGGAGGGTATCGTCGTCCAGCACTAAGGTGACGGTCATCCGCCGGGCGTTGGCGTGTTTGCGCGCGTTGAGCAGCGCTTCTTGCAAGATGCGGATGAGCGCGAGTCGTGTGTCGGTCGGCAGGTTGGGGACCGGCCGGTGGGTTTGGAGTTCAAACTCGGTGGGAGGGCCGCCCCGCGCCAGGTGGGTATCTATCTCGGCCCGAATCCACTCCACGAAGGGGGCGTCGGGCTCGACGCGCGGCGGGCGCATATCGGCGATGAGTTCACGTATCTGGTTGGAGGCATGCTGGGCGCGCACTTCCAGATTGGCCAGTTCTTCGGCCAATGTCTCCAGCCGTCGCCGCTCAAGCAGCTTGCGGCAGAGACCTGCTTGCAAGATGAGTTGCTGGGCAGTCTGGGCTACGCCATCGTGCAGTTCACGGGCCACGTAACGGCGCTCGTTTTCCACCATCTGGAGTTCGTTAGACACGACAGCCTCCCTTCTGAAATGTGAAGGTATGTTTCATCTTCAGTTGGAGTGCGGAATTTATTCCGTTTTTTGGGCTGTTGGCATGCACTCCAGCCTGTCACCTCAACTCATTTGACAGTACTTACGCAGTTTAGGTTTGTAGTGACGACTTCCCTGGCCTGCCGCCAGGACAGACGGTCGTTTTAGGCTTCATAATGTACGCAATCAACGACTGCCTGTCCTGGCGGCAGGCCAGGGAAGTCGTCACTACGGAGCCTATTTTTGTGCTCAACTGCGTGAGTACTGTCATTTGAAACACACCCAAATGTGAACTGTTTTGCACTCATTCTTCTGCCGGGGCAGACACGCGGGTCTGCCCCTACCGGCCATTGCAGGCGAAGGTGACGATAAGTCGGTCCCCTTCGTAGCGAGCCTCGTCCACGTCCAGGGTGGTCAGCGCGCGGGGCAGGATGAGATTGCGTTTGTGGTTGCCAATGTGGATGATCAACTCATCGCCGGAGCGGGTGAGTTGGATCTCCTCGCGAGTCACGAAGGGGAGCGACAGGTTGAGCCGATAACATCCGTTGGCTTTTTCGACTGTGTGAGTGTGCCCCTTGAACATAATGCGGGCAGGGTCCTCGTCGCCGTAGAGGGCCTGGGCCATGCGACGCAGCATTGCCACACCGACCACTTCTTGCTCGAAGAAGGGGACGGTGAGGATGGGTATCGGGTCGAAGCCCTGGTGGATGAGCCGCATGTACTTCTCTTGCGTTTCGCGCCAACCGGCAAAGTAGGCGTCGGCGCCGGTCGGCATCAGCCGGTTGCAAATGACGGCGTCGGTGGCAAAGCCATACAGGTTGAGATAAGTGTAAGTGCGCTGCGCCTCTTTGATGACCATTTTCTCGGCGTTCATCACCAACCGCATGCTCGAGCAACTGGAATCGGCCAGCAGGTAGTGCATGGCGTCGAGTTGGAGGATGAGGTCTTTCACCGCCTCGAAGACTTCGTCGTCGGGGATGGGCAGGTCGGTCATCGAGCGCAGCAGTGGGCCGGCCAGCGCGGCCGCTTTGCGTTCGACGGGGAAGATGCGGGTCAGATACCAGCGGGCCATCTCGGGCAGGCTGAGCAGGCGCAGCGTTTCGCCGGTGGGCGCGCAGTCTACGATGATGGTGTCGTAGTCGCCGCTTTGGTGCAGGTGGACGATCTGCAGCAGGCTGGCAATCTCTTCCATGCCGGGGAGGATGCTGGCCTCTTCGGCGATCAGGTCGTCCACGCCGCGCCAGGCGAGCACGCCGCTGAGCCACTCTTGCACTTTGCCCCAGTAGCGTTCCATCTGGTGATAAATGTCTATCTCCTGGCCCACCAGGTTTTCGACGATGGGGGTTGGTTCGGGGCCCAGGGGCAGGTCGAAGGAGTCGCCCAGGCTGTGGGCGGGGTCGGTGCTGAGGACGATGGTCCGTTGACCCAGGTCGGCGCAGCGCAGGGCGGTGGCCGCGGCGACGCTGGTTTTGCCCACGCCCCCTTTGCCGGTGTATAGGATGATTCTCGGTCGGTTCATCTACGCTATTTTCTCTTTTCTCTCCCGATTGGCAAACCAACGATAATCCAGGTTGGGGAAGGGGTTGTCCTCTTCTTTGACTTCGGCCAGGAAATGACGATCATCGTCGTCCAGGAACCCCTTCTCGGCAATGGCGGTCAGCCGGTCGAAGCGGGCGACGTGACCGGTGAAGCGTTTGATGGCATAGTCTCTGGCCTGGCCGGTAGTGATCAAAAAGGGCCAATCGCTGCTTTCTAGCAGCAACAACTCACGGGCGGCCTGGTTGAGCAGGTCGAGCAACTCGCCCGTGGCGTTGGGGTAGCGGGCGACCAGTTCTTCCATCGTCCGTTCGGCGCGATGGATGGGTTGCCACACCCAATACACATCGGGATTCCACCAGGTCCAGTGACCGCCGCCGTTGCCCCACGAGCTTTCGGGCAGGTCGAGCACTTCTTCGGGCGGGTGTGCATCCAGGAACTCGGCGGCGGTGACCAGGTCCACGTCGGGGTTGATGCTGAGTTGACGCAGCACCTCTTTGAGCCAGGCGATGCCTTCGAACCACCAGTGGCCGTACAGTTCGGTGTCGTAGGCGCTGAGGACGACTCCGTACTCGCCGGTGGCGGCCTGGTAGTCATACAGTCGCCCTCGCACCAGGTTGACGAAGTGGTCGGCGTGGGCCTGCACCTGGCCGAAGGCGGCTTCGGGACTCCAGAGCTGTTTGTGGCCCAGGTCCACGTCGGCGCCGGTGATGCGCCAGTATTGCATGCCGCTTTGGTCGTCTTTGCGGTGGAATTCGCGGTAGAGGAAGTCGCCGGGGTAGCCGTGGGTCGCCGACCAGACTTGCAAGCCGGTCCGCTCGTCCCGGCCAAAGACGGCCACGGGGCTTTCGCGTACAAAATAGCATTTGAAGGTGGTGCCGAATTTGACGCGCGGCCCCTCGAAGCGGACGACGTGGCGGACCGGGATAGCGCCGTAAGGGCCGATGGCGTCGCCGGCCGCTTTGCCCACCAGCGCGCCGCCTTCGATGACGTGGGTGTCGGTGAAGAAGTATTCCACTCCCTGCTCGGCCATAAACTCTTCCAGCCCCGGTTTGTAGTAGCTGGTGTGGTTTTCGTCGCGCATGTAGGCCGGGCGATAGCCGCACTCCGGCAGCCACATCCCACGCGGATAGTGCCCCAGGTGACGTTTGCTGCTCTCGCGCCCGGCTTTGAGTTGGGCGTAAAGGGTGCTGTCGCGGTCCACCAGCGGCGAGTAGCAGTGAGTGGCCATGCTGGTCAGGATGTCGAGCACGCCCTGGTCTTGCAGGGTGCGGAAGCCGACCACCAGGTTTCGGTTGTATCGGGCGCGGAAGTCGTGCAGCAGTCCCTCGAACCAGTCTCGATACCAGCGAGCCAGGTGCAGCAGATGGTCGCGCTCGGCCTGGCGGTGGGCGATGAGGGTGTAGTCAACCGGGATGGGGGGCGGTGGGAGCTGGGCCAGTTCCTCGTCGGTCAGCTCCAGGTGGCTGACGTCAATCGGGCCGAAGTATTCTGTCCCTGCCTGCTCTTTCCCATCCGTATCGGCGCTGGCCTTTTTCATATTGACCAGCGCTTCTTCTATTGTGTGACCCGCTTCTTCCCAGGCTTGCCGGTGCAGGTCGGGATCTTTCGTCTCCGACTCGGCGGCCTCAGTTTCGGCCAGGTAGCGGGCAGCCAGGACACTCCTGAGCGCGTTCAGGTAGATGGCACGTGCTTCCAGGTAGGCGGTTTCCCATTCGTCCTTCACCGGCCGGCTGAAACGGCGCACGTCGCGCTCGACCAGTGCGAGGCGCTCTTCCAGGTATTGCTCGAAGTGATCGCACACGTCGGGGTCGCCGATCTGCTCCAGCAGGACGGGGGTGAGCCCCAGGGTAAGCCGGGGTTGGTAACCCTCTTCGACCAGATCGTTGAGGGCGTTGAGCAGGGGTAGATAGGTTTCGGCCATCGCCTCGTGAATCATCTCTTCGCCGTGGGGCCAACGACCCGCCTTGCGAACGTAGGGCAGGTGACTGTGAAGGACAAGGACAAACGCGCCTAATGCCATATTTCTGGTGCTCCTTCGATTGGTTGGACTGATTATACCATTGCCCGGCGCGGAAGGCCAACAGGGAAAATGCACCCTCGTCGCGATGACACTTGACATACCTGCCGGGTGATGATATGCTTGGGATCAAATTGGTCCTGCCACGAAGATTTCTGTACATTGGAACCGAGGTAAAGCACTCATCTTTGGGAGGAGGTGGAGGATGACCACGTTGAGACCAGGCGACGATGATCGCACCGTAGTGACCGGTCAGCCTCAAACCGAGGCCGCCGGCAAAAAACGGGGCCCGTGGCTGTGGATTGGTTTGGCCGGTTGCGCCGGGCTTCTTTGCCTGGCGCTGGTGGGAGTCGGCGCGGTGCTGTTGATTGGAGGGGGTGGCGAATTCCAGATCAGTCTGGGAGGTGGCGGCAAATCGGCTACCGAAATCGTCAGTGAGCCAACTCCGACCGTCGTGAAACCAACCGCAACCAAAACGGCAGCAAAGCCGACCGCAGCCAAAGCCACGGAGGAGCCGACTCCAACCAAAGGCGCATCGGGCGGCACCCGGCTCCCCACCCCAACCACAGAAGCCGCCAAGACGCCCACGCCGTCGCCGCCGACAGAGCCGGTCATTGGCCCCATCACCTTCGCCGCCGGTGTCACCGACGACAACCGGCCGGTCGGTGCGAGCCTCACCTTTCCAGACGACATCGAAGAAATCCACGCCATTTTCAGCTACGAAGGGATGTCGGACGATGTGGTCTGGGAGCGGCGCTGGTATCAAGATGGAGAAGACGTAGGCGGTGGGTCTGGCACCTGGACTGCGGGCGAAAGTGGCACTTTTGATCTGAGTCTGACCGCCGGTGGCGAACCTTTGGGCGCGGGCGTCTGGAAGCTGGAAATCTACGTGAATGGCGAGTTGGCTCAAACAGGCACATTCGTCATCCAGGCCAGCGCCACGCCCACGAGCCCGCCCGTCGCCAGGACGTATAAAATTGCTTTTGCCCGTTGGGACGGCGGCAAGCACAACCTGTACATCGCCAACACCGACGGCAGCGGCGAACAGTTCCTCCTGGAGCGGGCAGCCGGGCCGTCCTGGTCCCCCGACGGCGTGTACCTCAGCATCTTCGGCGAAGAAGGTGTGGATCGGCAGGTGAGAGAGGGTGTGGAATATTCCATCTCGGGTATCACCAACGGCATCCTGTGGCTGAAGGTAGCCAACTTCCCCAGCGACATCACCCAGGTGGAGATGGGCCAATTTGTGCGCGAGGGGACGGCGCGCTGGACTGCCTGGTCCCCCAATGGGGATATGCTCGCCTTCGACGCTACCCGGGGCAGCCCCGATCGGCGCATCTACTTTTTGGGTACTGCCGACAATCAACAATTCAACATCGAGATCCCCGGCGAGCAGGCCGACTGGTCCCCCGACAGCAATCGAATCGTTTACCGTTCCGGACGTGATGGCAAACAAGGCATCTGGATCTCCAATCGGGATGACTCCGGCGCACACAACATCACCAACGACGGCAGCGACGCCTTCCCCGCCTGGTCGCCCGATGGCCGCAAGATCGCCTTTCACCGGGATTCGGGGGGCAACGTGGACATCTACGTGATGAACGTGGACGGCAGCAACGTCCGCCGCCTGACCGATGCGCCCGGTCCCGACACACTCCCGGCCTGGACGCCCGACGGTCGCATTGTGTTCCGAAGTGCGCGCACGGGGAGTTGGGGCATTTACATCATGAACGCCGACGGCAGCGGGCAGAGGCAAATCATCACCAACGCGGACCCCGGCCCTGATTGGTCCTTTGGCCGGATGGATGTGCGCTAGCGGCGCAGTCAATAGTTGGGGTTGCCATTCAGAATGGAGTTAATCTACCTGGATTACAATTGTTTTCAGCGAGGGTTTGATGATCCTCGACAGATGAGAATCCAGATGGAGGCTCTGGCATGCCAGGAGGTGTTCTTGAAGGCAGAGAGGAAGGCCACCTTCGATTATACCAATTGTGAGAAGAAAGGCTGTGAAATCTCTTTCCATTGCCGAGGGACTGCCAAAGTCGTCAGGCCGGGAATCGCCCCGGAATGGGGATTCCGGGGCTACGCGGTGGGATTCCGGGGCTACGCGGTGGGCCTCCAGGGCTACGCGGTGGGATTCCGGGGCTACGCGGTGGGCCTCCGGGGCTACGCGGTGGGCCGATGAGAACCTGGCAGCGCCGGAATCCCTATTCCGGCGCGGGCAGAAAACACCGCCTTTCAATAGGCAATTGGTATTAGTCTGGTCTTTTATGCACGAGGTCGGAGCCAATGTTTTCTCCTGTTCCCGTCGGGTCTCAGACCCGACGGGAGCAGGGGGCATCGAGAAGAGAGGCGAGACCAAAACACACGATGCGAGTTCGACTGGAGACGTTAGGGTGCAGATTAAATACGAGTGAGATGGAGCGCCTGGCGCGCCGGTTCGTCGTGGCCGGGCATCGGGTGGTAGGCCCCGGGGAGCCGGCCGACCTGTGTGTGTTGAACACGTGCGCTGTTACCCACGTCGCTGCCCGCAAGTCGCGCCAGCTCACCCGCCATCTGAAGCGGACCAACCCGCGCGCAGCGATGGTTGTCACTGGCTGCTATGCCGAGCTGGAGCCGGACCAGATTGCCGCCCTGGGCGTGGACCTGGTCGTGGGCAATCGGGACAAAGACCGATTGGTGGATCTGGTCACAGAATACTGGCGTCGTGTCCACCCGGAACAGGGTGAGTCAGCCTCCGATTCCCAATCTCCCATCGCCGACCTCCAATCCCGCTATCTGTATCCCGGGGCGCGGACGCGCGCCTTCGTCAAGGTGCAGGATGGCTGTGACAATCGCTGCACCTTTTGCATCGTGACGGTGGCGCGAGGGGCCGGTCGCAGCCTCCCGGCCGACGAGGTGGTGGCCGAAGTGCGAGCGCTGGTGGCGGCGGGCTACCAGGAGGTGGTGCTCACCGGCGTACACCTGGGTTCCTACGGGCACGACCGGGGCGACCGGCGCGGGCTCTTTCACCTGGTGCGCCGGCTGCTGGACGAAACCGACGTGCCGCGCCTGCGATTGTCGTCGCTGGAGCCGTGGGACCTGGACCCAGACTTCTTCGCCCTGTGGGAGGACCCACGCCTGGGCCGTCACCTGCACCTGCCACTGCAAAGTGGCTGCGACGCCACGCTGCGACGTATGGCCCGTCGCACCACCACTGTCGGCTTCGCCGGGCTGGTAGCTGCCGCCCGCGCGGCCGTCCCCGACCTGTCGGTGACGACCGACGTCATCGTCGGCTTTCCCGGCGAGACCGAGGCCGAGTTCGCCGAGAGTCTGGCCTTTGTAGAGGCGATGGCCTTTGCCAAATTGCACGTCTTCCGCTACTCCCCGCGTCGGGGGACGGCCGCCGCTTCGATGCCCGGCCAGGTCCCTCCCGACGTGGCAGCCGGGCGCAGCCGTCGAATGCACGAGTTGGGCGCAAGGCTGGAGCGCGCCTTTCGCCGTCGCTTTTTGGGCCGAACGATGAGCGTGCTGTGGGAGACAGGCAAACCGGATGGTGAGGGTGATAATTTGCTGTGGAGCGGCCTCACCGACAACTATCTGCGGGTGTCGGCGCCCGGCGGTCCCGGCCTGCGCAACGTTGTTACCCCCGTCCGCCTGGTGGCCGACACGTCCGGTGGGTTGTTGGGACAAATCCTCGTATCTTCTCAAAAAACAGGGGCGACCATAGGAGGTCGCCCCACCGGGCAGGCACGTCCGTAGGTTTGCTGCGGAGACAACTACACCACGAAAGCTTCCCACACCATAGCCGCCGCCACGGTGACGGCCACCAACGATCCCAGCACAACGCTTAAATCTCGTTTGGGGAACCAACGCTCCAGCAGTCCGTCGGCTGCTGGCCAGAAGGTCAGTACCAGCAGGAACAATCCTGCGCCCACCAGACCAACCGTGCCGGGCACCAGCCGCAGCCAGCGATAGACGGGGTAGAAATACCATTCTGGCTTGATGTGCAAGGGAGTACTGGCCGGGTTCGCCAGTTCGCCCAGGGGTGGTGGGAAGAGAATGGCCAGTGACGTGAGGATCAGCATCAGGTAGAAACCGACGATGATCTCTGTCAGCACGTGGTCTGGAAAGAAGACAATGCGTCGTGTGTCTTTCGGGTCTAGTTCGCTCACGCCGTGAACCCGCAGCAGCAGGACGTGGACAGCCAGCAGGATCACCATCACGGTTGGCAAGACGCCAATGTGAACGCTGAAGAAGCGAGTCAGCGTGTTGGCCGTCACGTCCAACCCTCCGCGCAAAAAGGAAAGGATCAACGGGCCTACCACGGGCACGTCTTTGAAGATGTTGGTGCCGACGGTCGTTGCCCAGTAGGAAAGTTGATTGTAGATGAGCGAATACCCGGTAAAACCAAAGGCCAGGGTGGCGAAGAGCAATCCCACGCCAATCAGCCAGTTGAACTCCCGGGGGCGGCGATAAGCGCCGGTGATGAACACCCGCAGCATGTGGAGCCACACGGTCAGGATCATCAACGTCGCTCCCCAGTGATGGATGCCCCGGATCCACCAGCCGAAGGGGACGACGTTTTGGATGTAGCGGATGCTCTCGTAGGCCTCCGGTGGCGAAGGGACGTAATAGAAAGTCAGCAAGATGCCGGTAGCCACCTGGATGCCGAGCAAGATGAGGGGTGTTCCCCCCAAGGCAAACCACCAGAAGTTCATGTGGTAGGGAACTGGCTCGCGGAGTGGGTGTTGCAAAAGTTCCCAGTCGATGGGAAGTCGTTCGCTCCAAAAGGATTTGCGCTCGTTGGCCGTCATGCTTCTATCCCTCCTTGCTCGGGCAAGGGTAGGAAGATGTAGATATTATTCCCCTCCATCTCCACTTTGTATTCGTCCAGGGGGCGGGGCGGCGGGCCGGCGACGTTGACCCCGTTGGCGTCGAAGTAACCCAGGTGGCAGGGGCAGAAGAATTTCTCCTCCTGTGGCAACCATTTCACCTGACAGCCCAGGTGAGTGCAGGTGGAAGAGAAAGCTCTGACTGTCTCGCCACGCCTGACCAGCACAAAGGGGACGCCGCCGATGGTTCTGAACAGGGCCTCTTCTGATAGGGAAGTCAAAGTCCCAACACGGATGCGACGCTCGGCGGGCCTGGCCATGCCTGGCAACAGAAAGCGCAAAGCGTGAATCAGGCTACCGCCAGCCGCCACGACGATCCCCCCGATTACCCCCAGGTTCAGCAAGAAATCTCGCCTCCCCATCATACCGCGTTCTTCCATCAGCCATCACCTCCTTAGATCGCAGGTTGGTGGATTGCGGATGGGCGATTTTCCCATCCGCAATCCAAAATCGGCAACCTGTGATCCCAAATCTGTCCAACGTCTACGCTTATTGGGCGTTCGCCTCTCCGGTTGCCCATTCCCATGCGCCACCGTAGGGCAGCTTCAGCTCTCCGACCTGCCGGCCGGTGGCTTCCTTGTCGGCTGCCAGCCCCTCGGCATGGACCTGGAAGTCTGGCGGCAGCGGGAAAACCTGGCCGTTCTCCACGTCCCGGTTTTCCCACAACTCCTGGTAAAGGTCCCACTGATCGTCGGAGAGTACTCCCTGGTTGTAGAGGGCCTGGACATTGGCGTAAACCCGATCCCAGTAGTCGGGCATCACGTCCCGGTTCATCAAAATCTTGGTGGTGTGCTCGTCGCTCTTGCGGTAGGCGATGGTATCGATGCCCCAGGCACTGCCGGGGACGTCGTAGAAGGGGTAGAGCCAGAACTTGGCCGGGTCGCCGCTGGTCATCCAGGCTTCGGCCTCGGGCAGGCCGGCCTCGGCCGCGTAGCGGATGATCTCGATGAGGTCGTGTTGCAAGTCCCAGATGCCGTGCCACTGGGTGTAGTCGGCCCCCATCATCAGCGCCCCGTGGCGATAGCGTCGCCCTTCGTGGTGCCACATGTGATAGGAGACCTGCTCCGGCTCCTCGTCGTATCCGGCCACGGTGAAGGGAGCCAGTCCCTCGAAGCCGGGGGTGAGGATGATGCCGGCCTCGTTCATTGCGTTGAGCCAGCGTTTGGCCTCTTTGAAGATCTCGTTGTATTGCACGGCCGACAGGTCGCCGACCAGCAGGTAGCGTTCGACGAAGTTGGGAGAGTGGCACTGGAAGCAGGTGCGCTTCATGTTGGCCCGCTTCTCCTCCCAACTGAGGCCGCCGCCCCAGGCTTCGGTGGTGCGGATGGTGAAGGGTGACTGGGTCTCCCAGGCCAGCCGGCTGCCCACGTCGTGGGTGGCGGGCAGGCCCGGCGCAGCGTCCATGTGGCAGGTGGTGCAGGTGGGCGCGTTGAAAGGCACCACTTCGAGCTCGTCCTCGTTGTAGCTCAGCTTCTCCCAGTTCTCCGGGAAGCTGGTGAAGACGTTGCCGTGCTTGGACTCCAGCCAAATCTCGATGTGCGGGTGGTCTGGCCCGATGTGACACTCGCCGCAGGTGTAGGGGTTGCGGGCGATGCCCACGTCGAAGGTGTGCTTGGCGTGACAGGCGTCGCACTCGCCCACGCTTTGATCCGGCCACATGTGACCGATGTTATGGCACTCCTGGCAGCCATGTTTGGTAGTGAGGGTGGGCTCCAACACGTTCCGGTCGAAGGACCTGGACATGAAGATCATCGCCGTGGCCCCGTGCTTGCTGCCGGCGAATTCGTTTACCTGTTGCTCGTGGCACTCGGCGCAGTCCTTGGGGGTTGGATGGCTGGCCACCGGTGTGGTGGCGCCCGGGCAGAGGAAGTAATCCCAATCCCCCTCCTCGACCTGGTGGCAAGAGAGACAGTCCACCCCTTGCGCGGCGTGCTTGCTGCTGCGCCAGGCGACCACCAGGTTGGGCGTCTTGTCCACGTCCTCGTGACAACTGACGCATTCCTGCGATTCGGCGCTGACCACCGCTTCTGGCGTAGCGCCAGGCCGCTGTTTTGTGATCTCCCAGTATTGAACAATGACCAGGGAGACCGCGAACAGGATGGCCAGGATAATGACGAGAATCCGTTTGATTGTTAAGTTCATTGGTTCCTCCTTTCCTCATCCGAGCTTAACCGATGCACAAAGTGCTTGCCCAGAAATAACTGCGCACTTTCGCACTCAGTTTGCGCCCGATTTGCCGATAAAAAGGCAAAGTTATTAACGGGCAAGTACAAAGGAGCACAGGGCAGGGGAGCGCGCCCCGCCCCGGCTCAAGCTTTGCTGCCACCAGTTTCACGCCTCCTATTGTTATTTTATGCGCAAAAGATAGTGGCGTCTATCGGCTGGGTGGACGATTTGGCGGGCGATTTCGGAGGTCGTCGCGCCGCCTCTGCGGAGGAAAAGGAGGGATTAAAGAGGGGTGGCTGCCGGGGACTGGCCAGACGGACTAGTTCATGTGGACGAGGTTCCTATTGCCTCTTCTCTTGCTGCTGGAGTAAGAGGGCTGCCTGGACCCGGTTGTTGACGTGGAGTTTGTCCAGAATGTTGCGAAGATGGGCGCGGACAGTGTTCTCAGAGATGACCAGGCGGGCGGCGATCTGCCGGTTGGTCAGCCCTTCGGCCACCAGGGCCAGGACTTCGTGCTCGCGTTCGGTCAGTTGGGTGATGTCGCTTGAGGGGGGTGGCGGAGACGGCGTCTCTGGGGCGGAGGCTGTGCCATTCTGTCGTTGGGCCATCGCTGTGAACTCGGCCAGGAGTTGGGGGACGAGGGCGGGAGTGATGATCGCTTCGCCTGCAACAATGCGCCGCACCGTCTCAACCAGTTCGGCCGCGCTGGTGCTGGACTTGAGCAGATAGCCCTGCGCGCCGGCCTTGATCGCTTCAAAGAGGTCCTTTTCTTTGTCCGAAATGGTCAGCATGATGATTTTCAGGTCGGGTCGCCAGGCCAGCAGCCGGCGAGTGGCTTCCAGGCCGCTGCACCTGGGCATCATGATGTCCATCAAAATCACGTCGGGTTTGACCTGTTGAGCCAGGGTCACTGCTTCTTCGCCGTCGCTGGCCTGGCCGACGACTTCGAAACCAGACTCCCGCTCCAGCAAACTGACCAGGCCCTCGCGAAAGAGTTGGTGATCGTCGGCTACCAGCACACGAGTTGGAGCCTCTGTTGGGTTGGAGTGAATGTCCATCGTTTCCCCCTGCGATCAGTCGTTGTTCGGCACGAGGCCGGTGGGCAGACGAACGATGACGCGGGTGCCGACGCCCGGTGTGCTTTGGATGTGGAACGTGCCGCCAATCCGTTCCGCTCGTTCGCGCATAATCCGCAGGCCGTAGTGGTGTTCCTGGGGCAGGGTGTCGGGGACAAAGCCCTGTCCGTCGTCGGCGACTTCCAGTTCGACGGTTTGGCCCTTTCCCTGAAGACGTACCTCGACCCGGCCGGCGCGGGCGTGGCGGCGCACGTTGGTCAGCGCTTCTTGCAAAATGCGCAGCACTTCTGCTTCGGCCACCGGCGTCAGGCGACACTCGCCGTCGGAGACCACAAAATCGGTCAACAGGCCATTGCGGCGACCAAACTCGGAGACGTAGGCGGCGGCGGTGGGAACCAGGCCGCCCGCCGGCTGGATGCGCAACCCATCGATGGACTCGCGGACGTCGTAGCAGGCATGACGCACGACCCGGTGGATGGCTCTGGCTTCGCTCTGGGCCGTCTCTGCATCGCCCATCTTCAGACTTTCGACCAATGTCTCGGTTTTAAGGTTGAGCCAGCTCAGCGTTTGGGCCAGGCTGTCGTGCAATTCGCGGGCGATACGACCTCGTTCGTTCAAAATGGCTATCTGTTCGGCCTGCTCCTGGAAGTGAGCGTTCTCCACTGCCACCCCCAATTGGTTGCCGATGCAGGTCAAAAGCTGCACCAGTTCGGAAGAAACGGCTCTGGTCTCCCGGCGTAACAGCGTCAGTGTGCCCAGGGTCCGGTTGCGGGAGCGCAGTGGGACGGAGACCAACGCTTTATAGCCTTCGGTGACTGCCGGGCATACGTCTTTGGGACACCGTGCTTCCCACGAGGCGTCGGTCAGGTCGGGCTGAAAGAAAGGCACTTCTCGTTGGATCACCCAGGCTGCTCCTCCCTGGTCGGCTTTCAGAGAGGCCATACAGCTCACCACGGAGGCCGGCAGTCCCTGGCTGGTGACCAGGTGAGGTTCGCCCTCCCGGTCAGGCCGAATCAGGTGGATGGCTCCGCCGTCCATCGCCGTCGCCTGGATGACCCGCCCCAATGCCTCGTTCAACACGTCTTCCAAAGGTCCCGACCGGCTGATGGTCAGGGCTATCTCAGACAGGGCAGTCAGTTCGCGGGTGCGTTGCTCCACTCGTTGATGGAGAGCGTCGCGGGAGGCCTTGAGATTGCGGACCATTTGGTTGAATGTTTCTCCCAGCATTTCCAACTCGTCGCCGGTGCGGATGGTGCAGTGGACATCGTAATTCCCCTGACCGATGGCCATTGCTGCTGCCTTGAGTTGACCAATCGGCGTGAGGATGACCCGTCGCACCAACCAGTAGAGCACTCCCATCACCAGGGTGACGATGATCACTGCCGAGGCGATCAGTGCCCGCTGGCTGGCCGCGAACGATCGGTCTATCTCGGCCATCGGGACCATCACGCTGAGTCCGCCCCGGATGTCTCCAACCTGGTATCCCTGATTTCGGTGGCATTCCAGGCAAGATCTCTTGGCGAGGAGGGGGACCATCAACCGGTAGACTCGCTGATCACCTATGACCTCGACGTGACTGACGGGCCTGGCATCCCATTCAAATTGGTGGAGCGTTTGCAACTCGAAAGGATCGGGGGCGTTTTCGGGGTTCTTAAGATGGAGGCTGGTGATATGGAAGCGATAGTATCCCTTGTCGTTGGAGAGCAAAGAGAGCTCCTTGGTGACCATCGCCGGTGATTTGCGGTAGAAGCCGTGCTGATCGTCCAGGTAATACTTGCCTGGTTGCGTGGTCCACACACCGCCGTACTCGGCCACCCATTCCCGGATGACCAGCATCTCGGTCAACAGTGCCTCGGCCTGGGTTTCGATCTGATGGAGAGCCTGGTGTTCTTGCAAACGGTAGAGCCCCAGGAAGAGCACCAGGCTGGTCAGACCGATCACTCCGCCGATGCTGAGGGTAAACCGGCTCCCCAGACTGAGCCGGGGGTTATCTTGGATCATAGCTCACCTCCCGGTTGGGATGTGACTACCTGTTTGTGATAATATAACGCAATACGGAGAATGTGACAACTCGGAAGATTAGAGGGTGCGTTCGGATTCGTGGGGCAGCCCTCTCGCAGGGGGGCAAATGCCAATCAGGTGACAGCCACTTCTGAAAGTGACTGTCACCTGACCCAAATAATGTCGCCTGGCGGCGCGCAGCAGCAAAATTCTTGACAATCAAGCTGAGACATGTTATACTTTTTTCAGTGAATTATAGAGCAAAGACGTTGAACAGGGCGAGTAGACGTCGAAGCGGGGTTCCAGAGAGTTGGGCACACTCCTCTTGAGAGTGGGCTGAGAGCCCGATACCGGCGCCGACGTTGAATGGGCCTGGGAGTCGCGGGCTGAAAGTTGGAGGGGACATCCCGCCAGCGAGTATGCTTTGCCGGAGTCGCCACCGTTACCAGGGCAGAAGGCATCAGACGCGCTGAGGCGTTACGTGCCTGCAACGAGTGAGGCTGGCTCACCGGGTTTGGAAGTAACCTTGCCATCACGGCGGGTTTTTTTGTTTCTGGCAGGTGAGTTGCCTAAATTGGGTGGCACCGCGGGGAGCGATCAGAGCCCTCGTCCCACAGGGGACGGG
>JAJRXB010000374.1 GCA_024276515.1 Chloroflexota bacterium | reverse complement strand
TCTTGACCTTCGATCTTTTCCAACACGGCAACCAGGTCTTCCTTGGACACGCCCCGCACCTTGAAGACTTCGTCCCAGTAGCCCGGATGCCTGGGCGCAGGGACGCCGCCGGCGGCGTAAATTCCCCAACCTTGTGAGGCAATGGCGCTGGCGATCTTGGCAAATTCGCCGGTCTTGTTGGGCACGCGCATCGTGACACGCACGCCGCGCACGGACCAGCCCAACAAATTCGTCAGGTGGGCCAACAGGTCGGTCTCGGTGATGATGCCTATTACGACGCCTTCCTCCACCACCGGCAGGCCGCCGACCTTTTTCTCAACCATGACGCGGGCCGTCTCTTCTATCGTGGCGTTCTGATCGATGGTGATGACGTCTTTGGCTTTGACCATCACGTCTTTGACCGTGAGGCCAGACAGGTAACGGGTGATCTCCCACACGTCCAGACTGCCCAACATGCCCGGGTCGACCAGCAGGGACTGACGGGTGACCAGGCCCAACAGACGTTTGCCGTCGCCCACGATGGGCAGGTGACGGATGTTGTTCTCACCCATGTAACGTTGCGCTTCGACGATGGACATGGTCGGTTCCGCCATCAACGGATGCCGGGTCATGTAATCTTTGACCAACATTTAACTCCTCCTTCGACGCGCTCAGGCATTGTCCTTGAAAGTCACCACGGTCTCCATCTGGCGCAACTCCTCCAGTGGAATGTGGCAGAAGATGCGATGCCCGTCCCCGACGTCCTGCCAGGGTGGCACCTCGGTCTCGCAAATCTCACCGATCTTGCGCGGGCAGCGGGTGTGAAAGCGACAGCCAGCGGGCGGGTTGAGCGCGCTCGGCACGCTCCCACTCAAGCGGACGTGTTTCTGTTCTACACCCGGGTCGGGAATGGGCACCGCCGAGAGCAAGGCTTCGGTGTAGGGGTGGTAGGGCGGCGCGTAGATCGCTTCGGCGGGGCCAATCTCGGCGATCCGGCCCAGGTACATCACGGCGATGTGATCGCAGAAAAAGCGTACCACGCTCAGGTCGTGGGCGATGAAGATCATGGTCGTGCCCAGCTTCTGCTGGATTTCCATCAGCAGGTTGAGCACCGCCGCCTGGACCGATACGTCCAACGATGAGACAGGCTCGTCGCACAACACCAACTCCGGCCGGCCGGCGATGGCGCGGGCGATACCCACCCGTTGTTTCTCGCCGCCGCTGAGCTGGCGGGGCAGCCGGTCGTAGTAGCGTTCGCCCAGCTTCATCATATCCAGCAAACGCATTACCTCGGCGCGGATCTGGTTGGGCGGCACTGTTTTGAAGCGCCGCAGTGGACGCCCGATCTGGGTGCCGACGGTAAAGGAGGGGTTGAGCGTAGAGTCGGGGTTCTGGAACACCATTTGGAGTTCCCGAATGATCGCCAGGTCCCGCCGGGATACCGGCATCGAGATGTCCATACCTATGAATTCGAACTCGCCGCCGGTCGGCTTTTCTATGCCGATGATTGTTTTAACCAGCGTGCTCTTGCCGCAGCCCGACTCGCCGACGATGCCCAGCGTTTCTCCCTTTTTCAGCTCGATGCTGACGTCGTCCACGGCTTTGACGTATTGTTTCTTGCCGCCGATGAGCTTTTTCGAGGGGGCTTCGTAGTAGGTCTTGGCGTGCTCCACCTTCAAGATAGGCTCGGCGGTTTCATCCGGCGCCGGCGGCACCGGCGGTAGATCGGCGATCAGATCTTCCGGGGGGGTCCATCCCTGTTGGGCGATCTCCTCGGCCAGGTGGCAACGCGCCCAATGATCGGGCTCGACCTCGCGCAGTTCTTGCTTTTTCAGGCGACACTCATCCCGGGCATAATGGCAACGCGGCTCGAAGATGCAGCCCGGCGGCAGATTCCGGGGCGAGGGGACCCGCCCCGGGATGGGATACAGGTAGCTGCTGCGTTTGTCCATGCCCAGCCGGGGCACGCAGCGCATCAGCCCGTGGGTGTAGGGGTGGTAGGGTTTCAGATAGACGTCTGCCACCGTGGCCCGCTCGACGATCTCGCCGGCGTACATAACGCCCACCCTGGTGGACACGCGGGCGACGACGCCCAGGTTGTGACTGATGTACATAATGGCCGTGTCGAATTCCTTCTGCAGTTCGGCGATCAGGTCCAGCACGGCCGCTTCGACGGTCACGTCCAGGGCAGTGGTTGGCTCGTCCATGATCAACAGGGCCGGGTCGTTGAGCAGGGCCATGGCGATGACCACGCGCTGCTGCTGTCCGCCCGAGATCTGGTGGGGGTAGCGTCGCATCACGTTGGCCGGGTCGGGCATGTAGACCCGTTTTAACATTTGAATGCACAGATCCTCGGCGTCTTTTTTCTCCATGCCCCGGTGCACGGTCAGGACCTCGGTCATCTGATCGCCCAGCCGCATGGAGGGGTTGAGCGCCTGCATCGGATCCTGGTAAACCATGGCGATCCGGTCGCCCCGGATGTGGCGCAGTTCCTCCTGTGGGCGGCCCACCAGGTCCTGGCCCTGAAAGAGGATGCGACCGCTTACGATGCGACCGTTGCGCCCCAAAAAATTGACGATGCCAAAAGCCACGGTGCTCTTGCCACAGCCCGACTCGCCGACGATGCTGTGCGCCTCGCCCCGCTGGATGTCGAAGCTGACGTCGCGCACGGCCGGCACGTCTCCCGTGCGCGTCGCGTAGGAGATAGCCAGGTTCTCAACCTTCAGAATGGGGGTCTTGATTCGATGGTCATCTGTGTCTGTGGTCCACTCGAAATCCACACTCATGTGCTGTTTCCTTCTAAGGCTAAGGCTAAGGCTAAGGTTGAGGGCGCGTGGACAGCGTCTTTATTATCTTGTTGAGATCATAGATGATTTCGTTCAGACTTTGGTTGAGACCAGTAAAGTTTGTAGGCATCAGGTAGTCTACATCGCGCGCGACGTAGCTTTGACTCTGGACTTCATAGCATGAACCACGGGCGTGGAGATAGAACCTGACCTTGTCCTTGCTCGTCTGCCGGCCAAACGCCTCGGCGATGTTACTGGTGATGGACACGGCTGCGCGTCGCATCTGGCTGGCCAGCGCGTACCTTTCCGACTCTGGGAAAGCACCGGTCAACTCATAAACCAGTAACACCACCTGATGCGCTTTTTGCCAAACTGGCATCTCTGTAAAGTGCCTGTAAGCCACCGCCCCTCCTCCTCCCTCACCCTCAACCTCAACCTCAACCTCAACCTTAACCTCAACCTCAACCTTAACCTCAACCTTTATTGGTACCGCAACGTCTCTTCGCGCAGGCCGTCGGCCAGCAGGTTCAGGCCGACGACCAGGGAAGAAATCGCCACCGTCGGCCAGATGACACCCCAGGGGTTGGTAAAGATGTGTTGATGGCCTGCCTGCACCATGCTGCCCCAGTCGGGGTTGGGCGGTGGCAGCCCCAGCCCCAGGAAACCGAGCGTGCCGATAGAGAAGATGGCATAGCCCACCCGCAACATGGCGTCGATGATGATCGGGCCGCGGGCGTTGGGCAGGATCTCCACAAACATCATCCACAACCCTGGTTCGCCGCGCGTCTCGGCGGCGGCGATGTAATCGCGGGTGCGGATATCCAGGGTCAGGCTGCGCACCAGGCGGGCGATGCCCGGCGAGCCGGCGATCATGATGGCGATGACGACGTTGGTGGCCGAAGCTCCTATGGCGGCGATGATGATCAGGTAGAGCAAGATGGTGGGGAAAGCCATCATCGCGTCCAGGATGCGCATCACCACTTCATCAATCCAGCCGCCGTAGTAACCCGACAATAATCCCAGCGTGCAGCCTATCGCCAGGGCGATCAACACGCCCCAGATGGCCACGCCACCCGGGATCCAGAAATCATTGGTGATGGGCCACTTGACCAGGACAATTTGGCCGCCGTAGGCCACGCGGGACCACAAGTCACGCCCCTTGTGATCGGTGCCCAGCCAGTGCTCGGCCGAAGGCCCCTGATTTCTGGCCTGAGCATCCTCCGCGTTCGGGTCATAAGTTGTGACGATGGGAGCCAGGACAGCCGCAAAGACCCAAAAGAGGACGATGATCAGGCCGATGACTGCCACTTTGGACTGCCAGAGGATCGAGAGACTCTCCCGAATCTTTTTCCAACGCGAAGGGCGGGTTGTCATGGATAATGTCCCTCCACTGACTGTCATAAACTCACCCCTTGGGGTGTGCGGTAACTACCTACTCAGACTATCCGGTAAATCAGGCTAAATTAGCCGGGATTAGGGGATTTGGAGATAACAAGAGATGAAGAAAAAATCCCCTAATCTCCTAATCCCGGCCAGAGAACAAACTTAATCAGACAGGCCTGAGTAGTGATGGTGTGCGTAAGATATGATCAGGCCGCTCACGTTTCACGTTTCATTCCTCACGTTTCACTCCCTCAGGTGTAGCGGATGCGGGGGTTGAGGAAGGTATAGATGATGTCGGCCACGAGTTGTGTACCCACGGCCAACGCCACCATAACCATCGCCCCCGCCTCCATGGCCAAGACGTCATTGAACAAGGCCGAATCCAACAGATATTGACCCAGGCCGGGGAAACTGAACAGCACCTCGACCACCACAATCCCGCCCATCAGCCAGTTGACGTGGAGCATAATAACGGTGATGGGGGCCATCAGGGCGTTGCGCAGGGCGTGCTTGAGGACGATGCGGGGGTAGGGTAGTCCCTTGAGGAAGGCAGTGCGGATGTAAGGTTCGTGCATAACCTCGACCATGCTGGCCCGTGTAATACGCAGCACGTAGCCCAGCTCAATCAGAGTCAGCGTGGCCACGGGCAAGATCAGCATAGTAGGGTTTTGGAAGATGGCCTTGTCGTCCAGGAGCACCACGGCGCCGGGTAGAATCTTCAACCAGGAGGCGAAGATCAGGATCAAAAAGATGCCGGTGGCAAAGTTAGGGCTGGCGGTGGTGGTCAGGCCGCCGATGGTGAGGACCCGATCGATGAGCTTGCCCTCGTTCAGGCCGGCGATCACGCCCAGCGCCAGCGCCAGGGGCATCACGACGACGAAGGCAATGCCGGCCAGGAGGAGCGAATTGCGCACCCGGATAAAGAGGGTGTCGGCCACGGGGCGCCCGGTGCGGAACGATACGCCGGGGTCACCACGGAGCAGCCCCTTCTGCAGCGGAATGTACTCGACGCCACCCGTCTGCTCTACGGCGGCACGGCCGGCCGAGGCCGGTCCCACCTTCTCTTCGCTCACACCCTTTTTCCACAGTGTGGCGTGGTTGGCGGTGTCCACGCCCCAAAAATACTCCTGCCCCTCCGGGTCGGTCTTCCAGCCGGTGAAGGGGCTCTCGTCCTTCTCCACCGTGCCATCTTGCTGTCTCCGGTAGGTGATGATCTTCCCATCTTTCATCTTCCAGCGGGTCAGCGTGCCGTCTACGTTGGCCCACCAGATGACCTGGCCGCTCCGGGGGTCTTTGGTGCGCACCAATGGATGGCCTACCAACCTCGACGCGCGCCAATCGCTGCCGAACAGCCAGTTGACGTAGCGCAGGGTTAATGGCTCGTTCAACCCCAGTTGCGCTCTGAAGAGTTTCACCTGCTCCGGTGTCGCAAAGGGTCCCAGGATGTGCCGGGCGACGTCGCCCGGTGCCAGCTCGGAGATCAAAAAGACGGCCATAGAGACGATGAGCATGGTGAGAAGCATAGAGAGCAAACGTTGTGCGATGAACTTAGCCATTGGCCACGTAAAACCCCTTTCCGAACTCAGAGTGAGGGTAGAAGCAGAATAGAGATGGGTGTGTTCAAAACTGTAGTAGGGGCAGGCCGGCCCCGTGCCGCCTGCGCTTGCGCCGCAGGCACAGGCAGGATGGTATGTGTCTGCCCGTGGGTGGTGGTTAAACTGTAAGTGACAGGGTGATGTCATTGCGAGCGAAGCGACGCAATCTCCGGCCTGCAATGCGGGGATTGCTTCGTCCGTTTCACTCCCTCGCAATGACATATCACTTACTTTTCTACCACTACCTGCCCGTGTAGGGGCAGGCCGGCCCCGTGCCGCCTGCGCTTGCGCCGCAGGCACAGGCAGGATGGTATGTGTCTGCCCAATCCAGGGCGAACACGTGGGTTCGCCCCTACGAGTTCACCCCCCAACCCCCTCCCTCCCCCAAAATTGGGAGAGGGAGGGGGTGCAGGCGGGGGTGGGTGGAGCGTCCAGGGCAAGCGCAAGGCTCGCCTCCCCGGCCCGACCGCCGGGGCGGGCTACCCATCAAATCATCCTTAACAGAAACCGACTAGACTTCCAAAGTCTGGCAGACTTCGGAAGCCTCAAAACTTGACATGAAGATGCCTAGGCATCCGGGTCGTACCAGATGTCGGTCCAGAGGTCGTAGGCGGTGGGATGCGGATGGACGTTCTGGAACTTTCTGTTGATGATGATCCAGGTCTTGAAAAAGTAGGAGATGCCGATGGAGCCGCGCTCCATTTGGATCTCTTCCAGCTTTTTCATGATCTTGCGCCGCTCGTCCACATCGAGGGTGCCGTTGGCCTGCTTCAGCAGACTGGAGAACTCTTCGTCGCACCAGCGGGTCTCGTTCCAGGGAACAGGCTCTCCGTTGGCGTCGCAGATGTAGGCCAGGTTGAGAACCATGGTGCCCAGCGGGCGGTGGGTCCAGGGGGTAATGCCCAGGTCCACCTCCGTCCACAAGTCCCAATATTGGCTGTTGGGCATCGTGTTCAGGGTGATGTTGAACCCGCCGGCGGCGGCGTCTTCTTTGAGCGTCTCGGCGTAGGCTACCACGTCGGGCCAGCCGGTACCGACCGCCAGCTCAACGTCCAGCCCGTCCGGGTAGCCGGCCTCGGCCAGCAGCGCCTTGGCCTGCTCCGGGTCGTACTCGGGGGTGGGCACCTCGGCGTATTCGGGATGGACTCCCGGCGCTACGTGGTGGTCCTGGCCGATGATGCCTTCGCCAAAGTAGGCCAGGTCGAGGATCCGTTGGCGACTCTGGCAAAGCTTGAGCGCCTTGCGCACGCGCTCGTCGGTCCACGGCTCCTTGTCTACCCGCATGCGCAGCACCCGCGTGCGGGCGGTGCCGATGGAATGGACCGCAACGCCCTCGAAGTCCTTCAACGCCTCCCAGGTGGCGGGCGTCACGTCGTAGATGTGGTCGATCTGCCCGGCCTTGATAGCCGTGACGGCGGCCGTCTGATCCTCACCCTGGTCAACGTAGATGATCTCGTCCAGGTAGGGTAAGGGCTTGCCGTCCGCGCCCATTTGCCAGTAGTCTTCGCGGCGCTTGAGCACGGCGCGCTCGCCGACCGAGTACTCTTCCAGGGTAAAGGGGCCGGTGCCGATGGGCTGGGCCACGATGTCGCCCTCGAAGCCGCGGTGCAAAATCTGGGCCGGGTAGTGGAACAGGTGCTCCGGCACGGCGATCTCGGCGGTATCCAGGTGTAATCGCACGTGGTAGTCGTCCACCTTTTCGATGCCGGAGGGCTGCAGGTAGCTCATCAACCCCAGAATCGAGGAGCCGACGTCGGGGTTCAGCCACTCGTTCATGGTAAAGACCACGTCGTCGGCTGTAAAGGTATCTCCGTTGTTCCAGGTGATGTTCTTGCGCAGGTACAGGTCCCAGGTCTTTAGGTCGTCACTGGCCTCCCACTTTTCCAGCAGATAGGGGTGGGTGATGTTGTTTCCGTCGGTCAGCGTGAGATACTCGCAGACGTGGCGGGTGACGTTGGCGTCGTAGACCCAGGAGTAGCGGGCCGGGTGGTCAATGCGGATGATCTGCATAGAGCCACGGATGGTGCCGCCGCGCTTGGGGCCGGCCGGGGCGGGGACGGGTGTGGCCGTGGGCGCAGGCGCCTCGGTGGCCATTGCCTCGGTGGCTGGTGCCTCGGTCGGTGGCGCTTCGGCTGCCGGGGCGGCACACTGAGCCGCGACCGTCGCCGCACCAAACGACATGCCCAGCAAGGTGGCATATCGAACGAACTCCCGCCGTGACATCTTGCCTTTTCGCAATTGATCTTGCAGATATGGAATGGCCTTGTGGGGTTTCTTGGCTGGCATTTTTCCCTTCTCCTTCCTTATTATACTTATCAAAAACCGTTTTCCTGTGAGATGTGGCTCAGGTTCGTTCGATCACCTCCCTTCTGCTCCTGGATTCTCTGGGAAAGTTGAAGAATCGCCGCCCCCCATCTGCTTGCCAGGCATCGCGGAGTCCGACGAGTCTGCTGATCTGTTGCACCCTAGCTGCCGGGACAGCGTGAGGGCCGCCTGTTGAACGTGGTCGGCAACAGTGGAGAAACGATCTGGGGATAAACGAAAAGATGGACCGGAGGCGCTGATGGCAGCGATCACATCTCCGGTGTGATTATAAACAGGGGCTGCAATCGCATTCAGCCCTATCTCAAATTCCTCGTGACCAATCGCGTAGCCTTGTTCTCTTACCCGTGCCAGTTCCTGGCGTAAAAGGTTGGGGTGAGTGATGGTGCTGGGGGTGTATTGAGGCAATCCGCGAGCGATGATCTCTTCTTGTTCAGGGGTTGGCAGGTGAGCCAGCAGCACCTTGCCGGTTGACGTGCAATGGAGCGGAGCACGACGTCCGATCCACCCGATATATCTGACTGCCTGAGGGCTGGGGACTTGAGCGACGTTGACGACTTCGTCTCGATCTCGAACAGCCAGGTTAACCGTTTCTTGAGTGGTGTCGGCCAGGCCCTGCATAAGCGGGCGCGCGACCTGGGTCACGTCCAGGCGCTGCAACACCAACTCTCCCAAAGTTACCAGCGCTATCCCCAACCGATACTTGCGCGTGACCGGGTTTTCCTCAACCAACCCCTCCCGTTGGAGTGAAGCGAGCAGCCGAGACACGGTGCTTTTGTGCAGGTCCAGTTTCTGGCTGAGTTCGGTGACGCCCAGTTCTTCCTCTTCCAGGGAAAAGGCCTTCAGGATGGCGACGGCCCGTTCTATGGACCGGACGCCTGAGGCTTTGGAACCTGCATCCCGGGGGGAATTCACCGATGGACATCCTTGTGAATGAATCCAGACGGCTGTACCGCACCGTGAAACAATGTTCCCAATTATAAACCAGGGTGCCCCTCTTTGTCAAGAGCAGGTGCGCCGGGAGGGTGCATTTCAATTCTATGGCAGGATGCGTCTTTTATCTGGCCCGGCATCAGGCGATAGCGACTAAAGTCGCACCTGAAGGCCCCAGGCCGAGGCGTCGGCCTGCGCCGACGCGCTGGCGTCCACGGGAGGTGGACGCCTGGCCGTCAGGCCTGCAGGAGCGGTTTCAACCGCGTTTGTGCCCTGGCACAAAATCCGCCATAAAACTGAAATGC
>JAJRXB010000373.1 GCA_024276515.1 Chloroflexota bacterium | reverse complement strand
CCCGCTACCTGCGACGCCTTTGGCTTCGACCTGTACCCGGTGGACCGTTTCAAGACCGAACCCTTCTTCACCTCGCTTCAACTGGATTACGCCCGCTCGCCCGCATTGCACGCCGGCAAGCCCTTTTGGGTCCCCGAAATCGAAAGTGGTCCCATCGGCGAGTGGGTGCTGGGACCGACTCACGCCACCACCGCCCGCGACATCCGCCGCCACGGATTGGACTGCATCGCCCACGGCGCCAAACTGCTGCTTTACCAGGGCTATCGTGAGTGGGACCCGTTGCCGTTGCACTGGGGTGCGCTGGTGGACCTGAACGGTGAGCCGACCGAACGCTATGATGAAGCGGCCCATCTCAACCGGGTGGTGGAGGCCCACGAAGCCCTCTTCCTCGAGGCACAACCAACGCGGGCGCAAATCGGCGTATTGGTTGATCAGCGCAACGCCATCGCCACCTTCGGTATGGGCGCTGCTGAGATGCTGCTCAAAGCGATCAAGGGGGTCTACTACGCCTACTGGTCGCAGGGCTATCAGGTGGAATTCATCACGCCGGAGTTGCTGGCCAGCGGCAAAGGGAGACATTACCGGCTTCTGCTGATGCCCTTTATGATGCTTGTCACCCCCACCTGCGCCCAGGCGTTGGCAAGCTTCGTGGCCGGGGGTGGGACTTTGGTCGCTTTTGCCAAGTGTGGCATGCTCAACGAAAAATCGTGGCTGTGGCACGACCGCCCTGGCGGGTTGACCGAACTGTTTGGCGTGAAAGAGACCCGCATCGCCAAGTCGGACACGGTGACGCTGGTACCGGGACCTCACGCAGTGATATTTGACGGCGTATCAGGTCCGCTGAAGGGACACTGGCACCGACAGGATTTCGCCTTGCACGGTGACACGCAGATTCTGGCCCACTATCACGATGGCGCGCCGGCTGTCACCGTCAACGGTCACGGTCGGGGACGCGCCATCCTGTTTGGCACCCACTTCGACGCTGCCGCCCTGGACCCAGCGGCCTCGGATCATCATCGCGTCTTTGCCAACCTGGCCGACCTGGCCCGCGTCGAACGTCCTTTCCATCTGGAAGGCAGTCCGTTGCTGGATGGGCATCTATTGACCGGCGACGGCCAGCGATTGTTTATCCTCATCAACCACGGCCCCGACGAGACGCTGGCCCGGGTGCATCTCCCTGGCATGCCTGAAACCGCTACCGTCACCGACCTTTTCGCCGGGAAGGGCCTGGATGCCACGGTCGGCCCGGATGGATTGCGCTTCGAGATACTGCTCGGCGGTTACGGCAGCACAGCGATGTTGGTAACGTGAAACGTGTTGCGTGTTGCGTGTTGCGTGTTGCATAGCCCGTGACACGCAACACGCAACACGCAACACGGAGCACGTATGAGGAGCGTGCGATGGACAAATTGAAAGTTGGTCTGGTTGGCACATTCTTTCCCAACTTCGACGCGCTGAAACTGGGCGTTTACGAAAAGTCGAAGGAAGACATGCGCACTCTGGCCCACTCCCTCGATTTTGAGTTGGTGGCCGTCGAAAAAGGGGTCAAGTCGCAGGAAGAGGCACAGAGTGCCGCCCGTCAACTCGAGGCGGCCGGCGTTGATTTCACCCTGATCCAGGCCAGTTCCTTTTCGCTGGGAGACGTCGTTCTGCCGCTGGTCGACGTGGATGCGCGGTTGGGTTTGTGGTTTTTGCCCGAGGACTCTCCTGAGTTCATCGAAGGACCTCCATTCGAAGGGGAGATTCCGCTCAACTCCTTCACCGGCTTCAACCTCTTTGCCTCCATCATCCGTCTCCACCTCAAAGAGTGGAATCTTCCCTTCAAATGGTTCTTCGGCGTGGGGACCACCCCCCGTTTCCGGCGACGCCTGGAGATCACTGTCCGCGCATTGGGTGCGCTTAAACGATTGAGTCAGGCGAAAATCGGCCTCATCGGAGGGGCGGCGCCTACCTTTCTCAACCTGGATTACGACGCCCTGTCCATCGCCCGGCGATTGGGAGTGAGGATCGAAGTTCATCCCATGGATGACGTCTTCCGTCGGGTGGAGGGCTACGCCGAGGGCGAGGTGGCCGAAGTGGTGCGGGCGATGACCGCTCGCGCCGCCGAGGTGCGCGTGACCGACGACTGGATGGCCCGCACCGGACGGATTTACCTGGCCCTGCGCGACCTGGCCAGCGAAGGCGACTACGGCGCGCTGGGCGTTCGTTGCTGGCCCGAATTTCAGAGCGAGTTGGGCGGCATTGGTCCCTGTGCCGCCATCAGTTGGCTCAACGAAACGGGACTGCCAACTTCTTGCGAAGGGGACGTGCCCGGTGCCATCAGCATGCTGGCAGCTCATTACGTCAGCCGGTCGCCCGTTACCATGACCGACCTGGTCGCTTTGGCCGAAGAGGAGGGACTGGCCCAGATGTGGCATTGCGGCCCGTCGCCGGCCAGTTGGGCCGACGAAGCTGGCCAGGCGCTCACCTATCACCCTACGCTGGATCGGGCCAGCCCCCCCGAGTCGCCCAGGAGCGGCGTCTCTTCTGACCTGGTCTTCGCCCCCGGCCCGATCACCATCCTCCGTTTCTCGCAGGCGGCCGACAGGCTGCTGCTGATGTCCGCCGAAGTGGTGGCAGGTCCCTCGCGGGGCTATGCCGGCAGCCGGGGCTGGCTGGGGGACTTCCGCATGGGGGGCGAACCTTTGTCCATCCCGGATTTAATCGAAACCATCGCCTACTACGGGCTGGAACACCACTATCCGCTGGCGCGAGGGGATTGGACCGACGTGTTCCACGAGCTGGCGGCCTGGGCCGGCATAGACATTTTGAAAAGAGTGCCTTACCGGGATTACCTGAGGTCGCCGTTTATGAACGTTAAGAAATTAAACGAGGTATCGCCGCTGGCGTCGCCTGGGACTGCCCGTCCTGCCTGCACCTGGGGTGCGGCACAGGTGGCCTCCGGGCCAGGGAAAGTCCCAGGCTAACACTTGCGCCTGCGCGCAGTGCAGGTGCAGAGGAAGGACGCTGCCCATAGGTCCCCTTTGAGGAAAAGCGCCCTCAATCTCCGTCTTGGAGAGGCGCAATAGCCTGCTTTTCCCCGAAAGGGACCTACAGGTAGCAGGCTTGAGCTCTTAGCCTGGAGCACCCTATGGGTTAGCTCGAGGCGACCGGTGGGGCTTGTATACCGAGAATACATTCTTAAACGTCATCAGTCGCTGGGAACGACTAAAGTCGTCACTACTACAAAATTTAGCCACACTCAAAGGATTTTGACAGCGAAGAGTGTAAACCAATCTCTTGCCCCATTTCAGACCGAATGAAACGATGCCGAAAATTCCTATGGTATTCAGCTATCTGCAGGAATACAGCTCAGTCGGTGAGTTGTGCGCTGGCGCTCCCGCGCCACGCCATATAAAATAGACGGAGGTGCCTATGCCAGATGCCGGACCCGCATAATCCCGACTGTCAAACGAAACCCCCATCAAAAACCGTAAGAGGAGTGAGAGAAATGACGCGCAAACTATTTGCCTTGCTGGGCCTGTTGATAATTGTGCCCCTGGTTCTCGGCGCTTGTGGACCCACCCCAACGCCCACCGAGGCACCCAAAACAGAAGCCCCAACCGAAGCTCCGACCGAGGCGGCCACCGAAGCCCCGGCCACCGAACAGCCCACCGAAGCGGCCCCGGCAGCAGCAGAAGAAATGGCCCCCGAGGGAGCCACCCCACCGCCCGGCTACGAAGGCAAGACCTGGGCCGACATCGTGGCCGAGGCCGAAGGACAGACCGTCAACTGGTACATGTGGGGTGGTAGTGATACCATCAACGCGTGGGTCACCGGCTACGTGGCCGATAACCTGAAGGAACGCTACGGCGTCAATCTCAACATGGTGCCTGTGTCCGATGCCACCGAGTTCGTCAACAAGGTGCTGGGCGAAAAACAGGCTGGCAAAGACACCGACGGCTCGGTAGACATCATGTGGATCAACGGGGAGAACTTCCGCACCATGCGCCAGGCCGATCTGCTCTACGGCCCGTGGTCTCTGTTTTTGCCCAACACCGTCTACGTCAACTGGGAGGACGCCAGTGTGTCCAACGACTTCGGATTCCCCGTGGAAGGTTACGAGTCGCCCTACGGGAAGGCGCAGGTGGTGATGATCTACGACAGCGCCAAGGTGCCCGAGCCACCGACCACCATCGACGCCCTCATCGAATGGATCAAGGCCAACCCCGGCAAGTTCACCTACCCGGCGCCGCCCGATTTCACCGGCAGCGTCTTCGTTCGCCACATCTGCTACTGGGCGACCGGCGGCTACGAGCAGTTCCTGGGCGAGTTCGACCAGGAGCTATTCGACGAGAAGATGCCCGCTTGCTGGGAAGCTCTCAACGACATCGAGCCTTATCTGTGGCGCGAAGGCCAGACCTATCCCGAAAACCACACCCGCCTGCAGGACCTCTTCGCCAATGGCGAGGTGTACTTCGACGTGAGCTACGGCCCTGCCAACGCTTCCAATATGATCAAACAGGGGAAGTACCCGGAGACGACCCGTACTTTCGTCTTCGACACAGGAACCATTGCCAACACCCACTACGTGGCCATCGCCTATAACTCGCCTCACAAAGCGGGAGCTATGGTGTTGGCCAATTTCCTGCTCTCACCCGAGGCGCAGCTCAGCAAAGCCCATCCAGACGTGTGGGGTGACCTGCCGGCCATCGACCCGGCGCTGCTGCCAGCCGACTGGCAACAGAAGTTCAATGAACTCCCCCGTGGCGTGGCCACGCTCCCGTCGGACGTGCTGGCCGCCCATCGCCTGCCCGAACTTCAATCGCCCTGGCTGATCGCCATCGAGAAGGGGTGGGAGGAGAACGTTCTGCAGAAGTAGGACATCGCTTTGCGGATCTAGGGAGCCGATGCCTTCGAGGCATCGGCTCCTCAAAACAACATAGCAGTATCTTAGCGATCAAATTCTTGTACAATGGGCAAGGAAAATTCACAGGGATGCACAGGATATAAATCCTGCATATCCCTGTGAATACCCTTTTAGTTCCGGCTTGGTCGGGTTAGGAGGTTATGTATGATCGCCCTCTGGCGCGAGCGGCTACGTATCCCATTGATGCTCAGCCCGGCGCTGGCCGTCATTCTGGTCTTGTTTATGAGCGGGTTGGTGCTGGGGATGATGCAAAGCGTGGGCTATCTGCCCATAATCGGGCGTTACGAAGTCACCCTAGATGCCTACCGCAAGATTTTCAGCCGTGAGGACTTTTACAGGTCGCTGAGCCTGACGGTCTGGATTGGGTTTGCGTCCACCGTGCTGTCTACTATCCTGGCCATCATCTGTGCCATGACCCTGCGTCAAACCTTTCGGGGCAAGCGGTGGGTGACATTCATCTTCCAGCTCAACATCCCCATCCCCCACATCGTGGGCGCCATTGGCATCCTGTTCTTGTTTTCGCAGAGTGGATTCCTGGCCCGTCTGGCCTACGTGGCCCACATCATCAACGAGCCAAGTGACTTTCCGGCCCTGATCTACGATCGTTACGCCATTGGCATCATTCTCGAATATCTGTGGAAGACCACCTGCTTCACAGGGGTAATTGTTCTGGCCGTATTGCAGTCCATCGGGGAAGATTACGAGGACCTGGCTCGCACTCTGGGGGCCAGCCGCTGGCAGAGCTTTCGCTACGTGGTGTTGCCTCTCATCATGCCCGGCATCTTGTCCTCTTCTATTTTGGTCTTTGCCTTCACCTTTGGCGCTTTCGAGATTCCCTACTTGTTGGGCCAGCGTTATCCATCGGCGCTGCCGGTGCTGGCCTTCCGCAACTACACCGACGTGGACCTGAACGCGCGACCGGATGCTATGGCTATGAGTGTGTTCATTGCGGTCGTGATCACGGTGTTGATTTTCATCTATATGAAGATAACCCGCACGTATCTGCGGGAGTAGTCGAGGATAAGGGGAGCGAGAGATGACGTTAGAACAAGCCGCAACACGAGACCTGGCGATACCTCCCTCACAGATCGCGGAGACCGGCTGGGGGTGGGGACAAGTCGCCCGCTGGCTGGTGGTTGTGGGCATCATCGTGGGGGTGCTTCTGCCCTTCATCCCTCTGGCGGTGTGGTCCTTCAGCCACCGCTGGTACTTTCCGGCCCTGATACCCACCCAATGGAGCATGCGCGCCTGGCACTACGTGTTCTCCCCCGGCTCTCAGGTGCCCAAAGCTCTGGGCTACAGCACGGTGATCGCGCTGGTCGTCACGTTGCTGTCTATCCTCATCGGCATCCCGGCCGGCCGGGCTATGGGGTTGCATCGCTTTCGGGGCAAAACTCTGGTAGAATTCCTTATCCTGGCCCCAACCATTGTGCCGACGATAGCCGTGGCTATGGGCATCCACGTGGCATTCATCAAATATGGTCTGGCAGACACCCTGCTGGGGGTGATTCTCGTGCACCTCATCCCTGTCACCCCATATATGGTGATGATCATGTCCAGCGTCTTCGCCAACTACGATCCCGAGTACGAAGAGCAAGCGCGGACTCTGGGAGCCAACCCGGTCCGAACCTTCATCTACGTCACCTTCCCGGCCATCTTGCCGGGGATCGTCGTGGGAGGGCTGTTTTCCTTCATCATCTCGTGGAGCCAATACGTCCTCACCCTCCTCATCGGCGGAGGACGAGTGATCACGCTACCTTTGCTACTCTTCTCCTTTGCCGGCAGCGGGGACAACCCTATCACCGCGGCGCTGAGCATCGTTTTTGTTGCCCCCGCCGTGATCTTTTTGATCGTCACCTCTCGCTACCTGACAGGTGAGAATGCAGCCATAGGAGGCTTTGGCAAGATATGACTCAGGTTAACCTATTGCAATTGAGCAAGGCTTATAGCTCCGCCGATACCTACGCCGTACACAACCTGACTTTAGAGATAGCCTCTGGTCAGATCACGGCTTTGCTTGGCCCGTCTGGATGTGGTAAGACCACCACGCTGAAAATGATCGCCGGCCTGCTGCGCCCCACCCAGGGAGACATCACCTTCGATGGACAATCGGTGCTTGGCATCCCAGCCGAGCGACGTGGGGCGGTGATGGTGTTCCAGAACTACCTGCTGTTTCCCTATATGTCTGTGGGCGAGAACGTGGGCTTCGGACTCAAGATGCGCGGCGTAGATCAACAGACCATCCGCCGCAAAGTGGCAGAGATACTGGACCTGGTGAAGCTGTCCGGCTTCGAGGATCGCCGGCCCAAGCAACTTTCCGGCGGGCAGCAGCAGCGCGTGGCCCTGGCCCGGGCGCTGATCGTGGAACCTAAGGTGCTTTTGCTCGACGAACCGCTCTCCAACCTGGATGCTCACCTGCGGGATGAGATGCGCGAACTTATCTTGAACATCCAACGCCAGCTCCGCATCACCACCATCTTCGTCACCCACGACCAGGAGGAAGCAGTGGTGCTCGCCGACAAGATAGCCCTTATGTTCGATGGGGAACTGCAACAGTTCGACCGGCCCAACGCCTTTTACAAACGACCGATCAGCGTGAGGGCCGCCCGCTTCTTTGGAGGGGTCAACTTCGTGGACGGCGTGAAGCGCGGCGAGCGTGTGGAAACGCCCCTGGGCATCTTCCACGTAAACCGTCAGGAAATCCCCGATGGCCCGGTGGTCATCACCATCCGGCCAGAGAACCTGAAGCTGGGAGAAGAAGGGGAAAACGCGATCCAGGGTCGCATCCGCAGCCACGTGTACCTCGGCACCCATGCTCGTTTCAAGGTAGAAGCGGGCCAATGGCACCTCGAGGTCGTGGCCGAGGCATCCAGCGTGGAGCAATTTCACGATGGAGAGATACTGTCTCTGAAGTTCCCGCGTGAAAATATCTGGCTGGTTCCTACGGAAAAATGAGGCTAGAATCAATCACACAGGAAGACAAGCCAATGACAGAACGAGTGATCTGCGACTGTGACAACACAATGGGAGTGCCCGGCAAACCGGTTGACGACGGACAGACGCTGCTCTACCTGTTGGGCCGGCCCGACGTCGAACTGGTGGGCGTCACCACCACCTTTGGCAACGGAACCATCGAGGAGGTTTACGGGGCGACAGAGCAACTGCTGCACGACGTCGGTCGCCCAGACATTCCACTCTGGCGTGGTGCCGGGCAGCGCGGCCAGCCCCCCACCGACGCGGCCCGTTTCCTGGCCGAAACCGCCGCGTCCCACCCCGGCGAGATCACCTTGCTGGCCATCGGCCCGGTGGGCAATCTGCGCGCCGCCGCCGAACTCGACCTCGACTTCTTTCACCATCTCAAGCAGATCACCCTTATGGGCGGCTACCTGCATCCGCTGCCTGTCCCCGGCTGGGAGGACGTATCCGAATTGAATCTGTCGTCAGACCCAGAAGCGGCGTTTGCTGTGCTCAACGCCTCTTGCCCGGTCACGCTGATGAACGCGCACATCTGTCTGCACGCGCCCTTCGGCCTGCGCGAACTGGCGCCCATCGAGCAATTCGACCGCAAGGCGTACCACCTCCTCCGGGACTATCTGTTGACGTGTGAGGCCAACCACGTCGAGCCTCAGGATTACCTGTGGGACCTGTTGCCGGCAGTCTACATCTCGTATCCCAACCTGTTCGACGCCAACCCGGTGCGGGTGCGCTCCACCGTGGCAGACCTGGAGACAGGTACAATCGTCATTGGAAACGAGGAAGAGGGAGCCCTCGTCAACATGCCCACGTGCATCCTGGATCTGGACCAATTTTACGCAATACTTTATCATGCGTGGGCACAAGCCCCGCTCAGCAAAAGGTGAAGCGTGGAATACGAAGTACGCATCACATTTGACGTTTGACGCTTACGAGGAGCGTGAAGGCAATGGACCACGATGACCTGTTAGCCCGCATCGCCTGGCTCTATTACATCGAAGACCTGACCCAAAAAGAGATTGCGCGGCGCTTCCACATGTCGCGGGTGAAAGTGACCCGCCTGCTCAAAAAAGCTCGCGAAAAAGGGTTGGTTGAGATTCGCATCGCCAACGTACGGACTTCGCACCTGCCGCTGGAGAGGTCCTTGCGGGTGGAGTTCGGCCTCGCGGATGCGATGGTGATCCCGACCCCCGTGCGCCCGGAAGACCTGCGCCCGGCGCTGGGTGAGGCGACTGCCGCTTACCTGAACCGTCTCTTGCGGCCTGGCACGCTGGTGGGCCTGGGCATGGGACGCACGCTGTCCGAGATCCCAAATTTTATGGAGCCTCAGGAAGATGGAACCTGTCACTTCATCGAAATGGTGGGAGGCATCGGTCGGGGACTCAGCTTCGACAGTTATAAAGTCAGCTCGCTACTGGCCGACCGCTGCGGGGGAGAGGTGGAACACGTCTACACACCCGTTATCGTCGAGACGGCGACCACGCGCCAGGCACTCCTTTGCGACCCACAGATCAGATCCGTTTTAGATCGAGCGGCCAAAAGCGATTTGGCCCTGGTCAGCGTGGGCACCGTTGACCTCGACAGCTTTCTGTTTCAGGCCGGCTACACCGACGAGGCCGGCATCGAAATGCTCCAGAACCGGGGCGCTGTGGGGGACGTGTTGGGGCATTTCTTCGACATCAACGGCCAGCCGGTGCCCAGCCCCATCGACGAGCGCCTCATCGGTCTGAGCCTGGACGAGTTAAAACGTATTCCGACGGTGATCTGCGTGGCAGGCGGTCTGCCAAAGGTGCCGAGTATTCTGGGAGCGCTGCGCGGCGGGTACGTGGACGTGCTCATCACCGACGAAGATACCGCCCGTGCCATCGTAGAGCGTGAAGTGCAGACCGTAGAGCGTAGAGCGTAGAGCGTGGAGCACAAGACGTACGTGTCTCGTAACGCAACACGCAACACGCAACACGCAACACGCAATACGTTTCACGTTCCACGTTCCACATTTCACACCAGAAGGCAATAGTCGTAACCAGGAGGTGAGGGGATGAACGAGAAAATGATGGCCGTCGTCGTCCACGCTGGCGATGAGTTTGCCTGTGAAGCGGTGGGTCGTCCAATCGCCGGGCCGGGCGAAATTGTTTTGAAGATTGAGGCAGCCGGCATCTGCGCCGCCGACCGCAAAATCTACAGCAAAAATCACCCCTGGCAATTGCCCGATCCCTACTTCCCCGGCCACGAATACGTGGGCCGGGTGGTAGAGATGGGCGAAGGGGCCGCCGAGCGCACCGGCCTGGCCCTGGGCGACCGGGCTATCGCCGAAATTCTCATCCCCTGCCGTCGGTGCTGGTTTTGCCACCGGGGCTTATACACCCACTGCGATAATCCAGGTGTCTGTGTCGGCTCGTGGGCCGAGTATATGCGCATCCCGGCCGGGGCCATCGTCCACCAGGTCCCAGACGACCTGTTGCCGGAGCAGGGGGCCATCATCGAACCGTTGGCCTGCTCGGTGCACGCCGTCAACCTGGCCCGAATTCAACTCGCCGACGTGGTGGTTGTCTCCGGGTTGGGAGCGATTGGCATGGGCGCTTTGCAGGTGGCCCGCCTGAAAACCCCCCGGACACTCGTCGGCCTTGACGTGGACGACGGCCTGCTGGAGATTGCCGCCCGGCTTGGGGCCGACTACGTATTCAACCCAATGCGCCACGACGTGCCGGCCGAACTCCGGGCGCTGACCGAGGGGCGAGGTCCCGACATCTACATTGAAGCCTCGGGCAGCGTGGCTTCGCTGCGCACCGGCCTCGAAGCCTTGCGCAAAGCGGGCCGGCTGGTGGTCTTTGGCGTGTACGGTCAAGAGGCGACGCTGGACTTCAATCTCGTCAGCGAGTTCAAAGAACTGGAGATCGTGGGCGGTCACGTCAGTCCCAACACCTACCCCCTGGCTATCGAATATCTGGCCAAGGAGTTGATTGATTGGCAGGCGATGGTCACCCACACCTTCCCGCTGGCCCAATTTGAAGAGGCGATCAACGTAAAAAGCCAGCCGGGCGTTACCTCAATCAAGACACTGCTCATCCCGTAATTTGACAATGGCACATTGAAAGAGCGCGAAATCGTACGACCCACAGGTCCCCTTCGGGGAAAAACACGAAAAGGGCAGTTCTCGTTTTTCGCGCCTTTCGCATATTTCGTGAGCTTCGCCAGGGCTGTTCAGTTCTAAAGATTCTGCGCGTGTCATTGCGAGGAAGCGAAGCGACGACCTGTGCCCCGAATGGGGTAAGCAATCTCCAGCCTGCAACGTGGGGATTGCTTCGGCAAAATACGCCTCGCAATGACATAACCGTAGAACTGAACAGCCCTGAGCAAGAGCGATGGCTTAGGTGGTCTGTTATGACTCCCGACCTGGTTTTGACCATAGACGCTGGCACCGGCAGTAGTCGCGCCTGCGTGTACGCCATCAGCCAAAACCGCCCGCTGTCTGTCGCGGCCCGGGATTGCCCCATCGACCATCCAGCGCCTGACCGGGCCGAATGGCAGCCCGACGCCTGGTGGCAGGCCGTCGTCGAGGCAATGGCCGAGGCGGTGGCCCTGGCGGATCGCCCGGCGGCGGACTACCTGGGCATCACCGTCACCAGCCTGCGGCAGGGATTCGTCTTGCTGGACGAACACGACGCTCCCCTGACCCCCGGCGTGCTCAATTACGACCGGCGTGGTGCTGACTACATCCCCCTCATCGAAGGGGTGATGCCCATCGAGGCCCTATATCGCCTGACCGGTCACTGGCACGCGCCGGAACTGACCTTGCCCAAGCTGCTCTGGTTCAAGCACGAACAGCCCGAGACGTGGGGACGAGTCCGTCGCTTCTTGTTTGTCCACGATTGGCTCCTTTTCCGTTTGACCAGACGACCGGCTACGGCTGCATCCATGATCACTGCCGGTCAGATGGGGGATTGCGCGGCGCGCAACTGGGCCTTCGACCTGTTGGAGGAATTAGGGATTCCATCAGACATATTGCCGCCGGTGCTCGAGGGGGGCGCGCTGCTGGGCGAATTATTGCCCGAGGTGGCTGCTGCGGTAGGGCTGAGGCCGGGTACGCCAGTCTACGTCGGTGGCGGGGATACCCAGTTTGGTTGTCTGGGGGTGGGCGGACTGGAGCCGGGCAAGGCGGTCATCGTTGGCGGTTCGACCACGCCGATTATGATGACCACCGGCCGGCCGTTGTTCGACCCATTGCGCTATCCGTGGGTCAGCCCGCACCTGCGACCCGGTCTCTGGGCGGTGGAGACCATTGCCGGGCACACCGGCATGCTCTACAAATGGTTCCGCGACACCTTTGGTCAGGCACAGGTAGCGCAGGCTCGCGCCGAGGGCCGGGGCGACTACGAAGTGTTGAACGACCTGGCCGCCAGCGCTCCCATCGGCGCCGACGGGCTGTTGGTGGTCGCTACCAGCCCGCGCTGGGCCCAGGATACCTGGCAACGAAAAGCTCCCTACGTCTTTCACAACTTCAACGTGTCACACACCATCGGCCACGCGGCCCGGGCCATCATGGAGGGCATCTGTTTCGGCGTGCGGGGCAATCTGGACCAGCTTGAGCGGGTAGCCGGTCAGCCCTTCGAGGAGATTATCTTCACCGGCGGCTCGGCCAGGGTGCCTTTCTGGGCGCAGATGATGGCCGACGTGTCAGGCCGTCCGCTCCTCGTGCCGCAGGTTCTCGAACCGGCCGCCGCAGCCGGCGCGCAACTGGTGCTATGGGGCCAGGGAGAGCGTGACACTCTGCCCCCCCCGCCAGTGACCCGATACGAGCCGAACCCGGCCCACGTGGCAGCCTACGAGCCGGTCTATCACGCCTATCTCGACGTGTTTGAGAAGATGCAGCGTCATTTCACCGTTTGACATAGGGAAGCCATCGTCACCTCACGAGGAACAACCAGGATGAATCATCAAAAAAGAGCGCTGATTACCGCCGAATTTGACCCCGTTGGGATTGCTCGACTGGCAGAGATGGGATACGTGGTCCAGGAGACCGGCTGGGGACAGACGCACCGCCCGTTGTCTGCCGAGGAATTGATTCCCCTCATGCCGGGCACGTCATTGCTTATTGTGGAGGTGGAACAAATTTCGGCCCAGGTCATCGCCGCCGCGCCAGAATTGGAAGTCATCGCCACCTGCCGGGCCGGGCCGGTCAACGTGGACGTGGCGGCGGCAACGGCGCGCGGCATCCCTGTGTTGAGCACACCAGGCCGCAATGCCGACTCGGTGGCCGATTTTACGGTGGGGGTTATGCTGGCCCTGTGCCGCAACATCCATCGCGCCGAGCGACATCTGCGCCAAAACGGCTGGATGGTCCACGGCGACGAACTGCCCTATTTCCATTTCCGTGGCCCGGAAGTCAGTGGAAAAACGTTGGGACTGATCGGTTGCGGCGCGATTGGCCGGGCGTTTGCCCGTCGCGTGCGTGGTTTCGATATGCGGGTGCTGGTCACCGATCCCTACATTGACCAGGCCAGTTTGGGCGGCCTGGGGCGGTTGGCATCGCTTGAAACCGTGCTCACCCAGGCCGATTTCCTCTCGTTGCACGTGCCGGTCACGGCAGAGACGAAAGGATTGCTCAACGCCGACCGGCTGGGGATGATGAAGCCGACGGCCTATCTGATTAACACGGCTCGCGCTGCGGTGGTTGACGAAGACGCGCTCTTCGCCGCGCTGGCTTCGGGCCGGCTGGCAGGCGCGGCACTGGACGTCTTCTGGAACGAGCCGGAGATCGCCCCGCGCTGGCTCACTCTCGACAATGTGCTGCTGACTCCGCATCTGGGCGGCGCCGCCGACGAGGTGAAGGTTCACCATTCGGCGATGGTCGTGGAAGATCTGCACACGCTCCAAGCGGGCGGTGTGCCAGCCCGGCTGGCTAATCCAGAGGTGCTGACTGGGGCGCAATAGAAAGAATCCAACTTTTTGAGTTACTACTCAGGCCTGTCTGATTAAGCTTGTTCTCTGGCCGGGATTGGGAGATTAGGGGATTTTTTCTTCGTCTTTTATCTCCCAATCCCCTAATCCCGGCTAATTTAGCCTGATTTACCTGATAGGTAGTTACCTTTTTGAAAGGATCATCATTATTTATGGCCACTCTAAAGGTTTGGAATATGGACAAAACCCACATTTTACAAACCCATGGGCGCGACTGGCTTTACAAGATGATGCTGATTCGACATTTCGAGGAGACAGCCGAGCAGCTATACGCCTCGGGCAAAGTCCACGGCACGATGCACCTCTCGGCCGGGCAAGAAGCCTCGGCTGTGGGCACGATTGCCCCCCTGCGTCCCAGCGACTACATCCTCAGCACGCATCGCGGTCATGGTCACTGCCTGGCGAAAGGGGGCACCCCCGCACGCATGATGGCCGAGTTTTTGGGTAAAAACACGGGCTATTGCCGTGGCCGTGGTGGTTCGATGCACATCGCCGACCTGGAAACGGGCAACCTGGGGGCCAACGGCATCGTGGGAGGTGGAGTCCCCATTGCCGTTGGCGTCGGCTTGAGCATTAAAATGCGCCGAACCGATCAGGTGGTGGTCGTCTTTTTTGGAGACGGCGCCGCCAACGAAGGTGCGTTTCACGAGTCGCTCAACATGGCTTCGATTTGGAATCTGCCGGTAATATACGTGTGTGAGAACAACCGGTATGCGATGTCTATGCCTGTCACCAGGTCTATGAAAGTTGAGCGGATTTCACAACGGGCGGCGGCCTACGGTATCCCTGGCGTGACCGTGGACGGGCAGGACGTGCTGGCCGTCTTTGAAGCGGCGAGCCAGGCTGTCCATCGGGCGCGAGCGGGAGAGGGACCGACGTTGATCGAGAACCTCACCTATCGTTATAAAGGGCACTCCAAGAGTGATCAACAGGCCTATCGCACCAGAGAAGAAGTCAAGGAATGGCAAACGAAACGAGACCCGATCACGAAACTGCGCGACCGTATGATCCAGGCTGGCTCACTGACGGCTGAAGAAGCAGCGACGATGGACCAACAGGCCGCGGAGGAAATTGTCCGAGCCGTCGAGTTTGCCGAAGATAGCCCAGAACCAGACCCGGCGAATTTGCTGATGGGGGTGTACGCCTGATGAGTACGCGAGAAATCACCTACCTGGAGGCCATCCGCGAGGCCTTGCAGCAGGCGATGCACGCCGATGAGCGAGTGTTTCTGATCGGCGAAGACATCGGGGTTTACGGTGGTGCTTTTGGCGTGACCCGTGGTTTGCTGGACGAGTTTGGATCAGAACGGGTGATTGATACGCCCATTTCGGAAGCGGGGATCGCCGGCGCATGTATTGGGGCTGCTTTGACCGGCATGCGGCCTGTGGGCGAAATTCAGTTTATGGATTTCGTCACTTTATCCATGGAACAACTGGTTTTGCAGGCTGCCAAATTACGCTACATGTTTGGCGGCAAGGCCACCGTGCCCTTTGTGTTGCGCACGCCGGGCGGGGCCGGCACCGGGGCGGCCGCGCAACATTCCGAGAGTCTGGAGAATTGGTTTGTGCACGTGCCCGGTCTGAAGGTGGTGATGCCCAGCACCCCATACGACGCCAAAGGGTTATTGCTGGCAGCCATCAAGGACGACAACCCGGTGATCTTCGTCGAGCACAAACTGTTGTATCGCACCAAAGGTCCGGTTCCCACAGAAATGTACGAGGTCCCACTCAGCCGGAGCGAAGTCAAGCGAGAAGGCCGACACCTGACGGTCGTGGCCACGTCACTTATGGTGCAACGAGCCCTGGAGGCAGCCGAAACCCTGGCTCAAGAGGGGGTTGAGTTGGAGGTAATAGATCCGCGCACGCTCAAACCGCTCGACGCTCGGCCGATCATCAACTCGGTCATCAAAACCGGCAAGCTCCTGGTCGTCCACGAGGCGGTCAAAACGGGTGGATTTGGCGGGGAAGTGGTGGCCGTAATCGCCGGGAGTGACGCCTTCGATTACCTGGACGCTCCCATCCTGCGACTGGCCGGTGCGGACGTGCCCATTCCATACAACCGTACCTTAGAGTACCACGCGGTGCCGCAAGTTGAGAATATCGTTGAGACGGCACGGCGGTTAGCAGGCGGTGAGGTGTAAAGGACGATGGCGACTCCGGTGATTATGCCCAAATTTGGCATGGCCCAAGAGACAGGCACCATCGTTGAGTGGCTGGCGAAAGAGGGCGACCAGGTCAGCAAAGGAGACGTGCTTCTCAGGGTGGAAACCGACAAAGTGGTGATGGAGGTAGAATCGCCGGGGGATGGCCTGTTGGCCGGCATAAAGTACCGGGCCGGCGACGAGGTGCCGGTGACGGAAGTCATCGCCTACCTGCTGGCCCCCGGCGAAGAACCCCCGGGGCCACAGCCCGCCTCGGCCACGCCGGCGCCGACCACCTCCGCTCCACCCTCCACCAAAAGTATCAATGCCACCCCCGTAGCGCGCCGCATGGCACAACGAGCAGGGGTCAGCCTGAGCGACGTAGCCGCTATGGTCGGCTACGAGAGACGGCTGGGCAAGGAAGAGGTGCAGGCCTATCTGGCCCAAAAGGGAAAACCTGTCACACCGGCGGTCACCGGCCAAAAAGTGCGGGCCACACCGGCCGCCAGACGGGCCAGCCGCGAGCACAACGTCCCGCTGACCGCCGTCCCCGGCAGTGGCCCACGGGGACGCATCCAGGAGAAGGACGTCTTGCGCTTCGCCATCAAATCCCCTGAGGTAGCTCCTGTGCCAGGCCCACGGGAAATCGTGCCGCTCACGGGCATGCGCAAAACCATCGCCCGGCGCATGCAGGGGAGCTACCAGACCGTGCCCCACGTCACCTTTACCCTGGACGTAGACATGAGCCAGGCCATCGCCATGCGGGACCGTCTGCAGGCCGAGGTGGGGGCAGAAACGAAAATTTCGATGACCGCCGTGTTGGTCAAGGCAGTCGCCTGGGCGCTGGGCCATCATCGCTGGATGAACGCCCAACTCGTTGACGACGAAATCCACCTTTTGTCTGAGGTGAACATCGGCGTGGCCGTGGCCCTCGATGAAGGACTCATCGTGCCGGTGGTCAGGGGCGCCAACGCGATGGGCATCACCCAGATTGCTGCTGCCGTGAATGATCTCGCCCGGCGCGCCCGGGCCAATCAACTGACCCCGGACGAGGTCACGGGCGGCACCTTCACCATCTCCAATCTGGGTATGTTTGGCATAGACCAATTCACGGCCATCATCAACCCTCCAGAAACGGGTATTTTGGCGGTGGGGCGCATTGCCAGGCGATTCGTGCCGGACGAGAACGACCAACCCATCACCCGTCCGATGATGACCCTCACGCTGAGCGCGGATCACCGCGTGGTTGACGGGGCCACAGCCGCTCGCTTTCTACACGACGTCAAACGTGTGCTGGAAGAGCCTTTGTTATTGCTGGTTTGAAGAAGAACCACGATGAGCGTGCCAGGGATGCGCTCGATTTTTGGGGAAAAGACCCTTGAGGTTTGCAATGGCGCGGCTCTGTGCGGCCATTCCCCTCTTGAGAAAGCCACTTCGGAAACCTCAAGGGCCTGAAGAATTGCCCCTAAATCTAATACCTTTCAAATAACGGTCCAAGCGGTTGAAACCGCTCCTGAAGGACGCTTCGCGCCAAATGTCCGCCTGCGCGGACAAGGGGAACAGCCCGTCCACGTAGGTGGACGACCGGCTTGAGCCCTGTAGGGGCGATTTT
>JAJRXB010000372.1 GCA_024276515.1 Chloroflexota bacterium | reverse complement strand
GCGGCAGGCGCTGCGCGACGCGCTGTATGCCACCAAGGACTTCGAGGGCATCACCGGCACGCTGACCTGCAACGAGTACGGCGACTGCGCCAACCCGCAGATCGTGGTCAACCAGATCCAGAACGGCGAATACGTGCCCATTTGGCCGTAGTCGTTTGCGCCCGGCGTCTATGCACAGGGTATACTGCAAACGTGTCGGGCTAGACTTGGCGAGACTTCCGGAGTCTTCAAGACTTCGGAAGTCTTCCTGCCGACCGTTTTGCGTTGTATCCCTCACGCACTTGACCTGGCGACGTTAGTTTCAGGGGATGAGTCTGGGCGAGGAGGCTCGGGCTCATCCCCCATATATGATGGAGAAGAGGTATGCGTCAACGATTTGAGAACATTGATTACCTGGGCGTCATTTTGTGGCTGTTTCGCGCGGTGATCATCGTAGCCGTCATCTGGGGAACCATCGCTACGATCCTTAACAACCCATATTCAACCGAGAACTGGATAGACTTTTTGGTTTTTGGCCTGGCTCAGGGTAGCCTCTATGCTCTGATCGCTCTGGGCTACACGTTAGTTTACGGCATCTTATTTATGATCAATTTTGCCCACGGCGAGTTCTTTATGTCGGGGGTTTTTACTGCCACCGTCTTCGTCGCCATCCCTTTGAACCAGGCCGGATACTTGAATCGCTATCCGATTCTCTCTTTGCTTGGCATCACCCTGGTGGCTATGGTCGTCTCGATGGGCATCGCCATCCTGACGGAACGTGTCGCCTATCGCCCCCTCAGACGTGCCCCGCGCCTGGTGCCCTTGATCACGGCCATCGGCGCTTCGTTTTTCTGGCAATACTTTTTCCGTGGCTTGTATGGATCGGGTGTCACCGCCTTCCCCACGGTGGACATCCTGAAAGGGAAGTGGTCCATTGGGGGGATAGAGATCCTCAAGGCGCAAGGGGTCGTGATTGTGGCCTCTGTTTTGCTCTTAATCGGTTTGTATATCTTTGTGATGCGCACCAAGACCGGCAAGGCCATGCGCGCCGTGGCCGAGGACAAGGACATCGCCGCCCTGATGGGGATTGACGTGGACCGCGTGATCGTGATCACCTTTGCCACCGGTGCGGCGCTGGCCGGAGCGGCCGGAGTTCTGTACGCCTTGCTCTTCCGGCAAGTGCACTTCTTTATGGGCTTTATCCCCGGCATCAAAGCCTTTACCGCCGCTGTGCTGGGCGGCATCGGCAGCGTCCCAGGGGCCGCGTTGGGCGGGCTGTTCCTGGGGATGTTCGAATCGGTGGGACCCAGCCTGTTCCTGGAGGGCCTGGGCATCCCCGCGGCCTACCAACTCAAAGACGTGATCGCCTTCACCATGTTGGTGCTGGTGCTGATCTTCCGGCCCCAGGGCATCCTGGGCGAGCGGCTGGCCGAGAAGAAGGCTTGAGGGGAGGCGGGTTATGGAAACAAGCACTCGTTTCAACTGGAGAGAAAGCGTCCGGATGGGACTCATCGCCGGCGTCATCGCGCTGTCGCTCAGCCTGATCGGCCTGGTAGAGACGTTCGGCGGGCGCGACATCATCGGTGGCGTGGTTTCTTTGGGCCAGATATTTCTGTTTGGCGCGATTATGGGCGTTGGCTACTTCAGCGCGCAGCGGAATCTCAACGCGCGCGCCGGGGTCAACCTTCTGGGCGGGCTGTTGATCGGCGTGCTTGCCAGCCTGCCGCTGGTCGTGCTGATCTTCGTCGCCGAGCCGATCAACCTGCGCCAATTTCTGCCCAACGCCTCGCCCGCATTGCTGGAACTGATCACCTTTGGACAGGAACAGGTCACAGGCGCTCTCATCATGGTCGCTGTGTGCGGGGTGTTGGGCCTGATCGGGGCCGGCATTTACCTGCTCCCCTCACGCTTGCGGCGGCCGTTGCTCATAGGCCTGCTGTTGGTTCTGTTGATCGGGCTGCTATCCGAGATCATCATCCTGGCGTGGGGCAACAAAGGGCTGGGTCTGAAGATCCGACCGCTCATATTCGCGGCCAAAGGTCTGTCCATACGGGGCGCGCTGCTGGTTTTCTTGGTCGTCGCCGGGCTGAATGCCGCCTGGAGCAGTCAGGGCGACCGGGTTCGACAGCGCCTCGACGCCCTTCCCTCCGGGCAACAACGGGCTTTCCGTTGGAGTAGCCTCATCCTGGGCCTTGTGATTCTGTTGTTCCTGCCGATGATCCTGCGCACCTATCTGACCGAGGTGATAGACAACGTCGGGCTCTACGTTTTGATGGGGTTGGGCCTGAACATCGTGGTCGGTTTCGCCGGGCTGCTGGACCTGGGCTACGTGGCCTTTTTCGCCATCGGCGCTTACACGATGGGAGTGCTCACCTCTCAGGGTGACCTGGGAGTGGGCGGCATGTCCTTCTGGATGGCATTGCCCTTCGCGGTCCTGGCGTCGGTGATGGCGGGGATTATCCTGGGCGTCCCGGTGCTGCGCATGAGGGGCGACTACCTGGCGATTGTCACCCTCGGTTTTGGCGAGATCATTCGTATCCTGGCATTGTCGGACTTTCTGGCCCCGGTCATCGGCGGCGCGCAGGGCATTTTGAAGATTCCCAAAGCCCGCATCGGCGGCGTGGAGCTCGTCGCCCCGGAGCAACTGTATTACCTGATCCTGGGGGCCTGCCTGATCGCCGCTTACGTCTCCTGGCGGCTGCGCGATTCTCGCCTGGGGCGGCAGTGGATGGCAATGCGCGAGGACGAAGACGTGGCCCAGGCTATGGGGATCGACCTGGTGCAGACCAAGCTGCTGGCCTTTGCCATCGGTGCCGCCTTCTCCGGCATGAGCGGTGCCATCTTTGCCAGCAAGCTCAGTTCGATCTTCCCCCACAGCTTCAACCTGTTGATCTCCATCAACGTCTTGTCTCTGATCATCCTCGGCGGCATAGGCAGCCTGCCCGGCGTTGTCGTTGGCGCTCTCATTTTGGTCGGGCTGCCAGAGTTGCTCCGAGAGTTCGCCGAGTACCGACTGCTGATGTACGGCGCGCTGTTGATCGTGATGATGATCGTGCGCCCAGAGGGCTTCTGGCCAGAAGCCACCCGCAAACGAGAGTTACACGGATATGAGGAACTCGAGGCTAAGGCGGTGCCCGCCGAGTAGACAAGGACCGGACCATGGCAATTTTGATCGCAAATAAAGTAACCAAACGATTCGGCGGTCTGACCGCCGTGAGCCAACTCGACCTGGAAATCAAAGAGCGTTCGATCTCCAGCATCATTGGTCCCAACGGGGCCGGCAAAACCACCTTCTTCAACTGCGTCACCGGCTTCTACCAGCCGGAAGAGGGGGAGATCATCTTCCAGGGGCGTCCGATCCAGAATCGGTCGCCCGATCAGATCACCCGTCTGGGCATCGCCCGGACCTACCAGAACATCCGGCTGTTCGCCAATATGACCACCATGGAGAACATCCTGGTCGGTCTGCACCCTCGGCTCAAATCTACCTGGATTGGCGCTGTGCTGAGCACGGCCGGCACCCGACGTGAAGAAGAATGGGCTCACGAGGAGGCCCGGAAGCTGTTGCGATTTGTAAACTTGCAGGGCAAAGGCGACATCCTGGCCAAGAACCTGCCTTACGGCGACCAGCGCCGGCTAGAGATCGCCCGTGCCCTGGCCAGCCAACCCAAATTGTTGCTGCTGGACGAGCCCACAGCCGGCATGAACCCGGCCGAGACGTCCGAAATGGTAGCCTTCATCCGACGCCTGCGTGACGAGCTGGGCATCACCATTTTGCTGATCGAGCACCAAATGCGGGTGGTGATGAGCATCTCGGAAACGATAGCCGTGTTGGACTACGGAGAGAAGATCGCCGAGGGCACGCCGGCCGAGATTCAGAGCAACCCTCGAGTCATTGAAGCTTACCTGGGGCGCGGCAGCGTGGCCGAGGCGGCTGAAACCCCCCAGCGACCGGCGTCCACTGCGCCGGCCATCTCCTCATTGGAGTGACCACCGATGGCGATGCTAGAAGTTGAAAACATTCACGTCTACTATGGTAACATTCACGCCCTCAAAGGGATATCGCTTACCGTTGAAGAGGGAGAGATCGTCACGCTCATCGGCGCCAATGGCGCTGGCAAAAGCACCACCCTTTTCACCATCAGCGGCTTGCTGAAGCCACGCGAAGGGACAGTACGCCTGGAGGGCGAGGACCTGCGCTCCTACCCGGCCCACGAAATCGTCGCCAAAGGCGTTTGCCAGGTGCCGGAGGGCCGGCGCATCTTCACCCGCCTGACGGTGCTGGAGAACCTGGAGATGGGAGCTTTCACCCGGACCGATCGGGCCGGCATAAACCGGGACCTGGAACGGGTCTTCAAGCTGTTCCCCCGGCTGGAAGAGCGTCGCAACCAGGTGGGCGGCACGCTCAGCGGTGGCGAGCAGCAAATGTTGGCCATTGGCCGGGCCTTGATGGCTCGTCCCCGCCTGCTGTTGCTGGATGAGCCCTCGATGGGCCTGGCCCCGATGCTGGTAGAAGGTATTTTTGAAACCATCCAGGACATCAACCGCGAAGGCACAACCGTCCTCCTGGTGGAGCAGAACGCGCAGATGGCGTTGCAGGTTGCCCACCGAGGCTACGTGTTAGAGACGGGGCAGATCGCGCTCAGCGACACAGCAGCCAACCTGCGCCAGAACGAAATGGTGCAAAAGGTGTATCTGGGCATTACCTGAGAAGACGAACGAGAAGACGAAAGACGAAGGAGCGACGACGGTTTCGTCATTGGGTAGTGGTAGAAAAGTAAGTGATATGTCATTGCGAGGGAGTGAAACGGACGAAGCAATCCCCGCATTGCAGGCCGGAGATTGCGTCGCTTCGCTCGCAATGACATCCCCCGTCACTTACAGTTTAACCACCACCCGTCGTTGGTCCTTCGTCGGTCTTGGTTCTGGCTTGTCCGGGTTAGGAGGGTCACGCTATGACCACATCTACCGACGTCATCGTTGTCGGCGGCGGGATCAACGGGGCCAGCATCGCCTTCAACCTGGCCAAAAGGGGCCTGAAGGTAGCTCTGATTGAGAAGGATTTCATCGCCGCCGGCCCCACCGGCCGCTCCAGCGCCATCATCCGTCAGCACTACTCCAACGAAGTGACGGCCCGGATGGCGCTTCGCTCGTTGCGCATCTTTCAGAACTTCGACGACGTGGTGGGAGGAGACCCCGACTTCCACCAGACGGGCTTTCTTCTGGCCGCGCGGCCCGAGGACGTGGAGCAACTCAAGGCCAACGTCGCCTTGCAGCAATCCGTGGGGATCAACACCCGTCTCGTCTCCCCCGAAGAAGCGAAAGAGCTTGAACCTCACCTCTCCATCGAAGGAATCGCGGCCGCTGCCTACGAACCGGAGTCGGGTTACGCCGACCCGGCCGCCACGGCCACGGCCTACGCCCGGCGGGCCAGAGACCTGGGCGCGACCTTGCGTCTGGGCACCCGGGTGCTGTCGCTCCAGGTTGAAAAAGGACGGGTCACCGGCGTCGTCACCGACAAGGGAACATTCGGGGCCGGGGCGGTGGTGGTGGCGGCCGGACCGTGGTCGCCTTTGATCACCGAGACGATCGGCATCCGGTTGCCCATCAAGGCCAGCCGCCATCAGGTTGCCGTCTACAGACGTCCCGCCGAATTCGAGCGCCACATGGTCTACGCGGGCTTCGCCGACGAGATCTACATCCGCCCGGAAACAGGCCACCTGATGCTGGTCGGCTCCATCGAGCCGGAAGAGGCCGAAAACGAAGTTCCCAACCCAGACAACTTCAACGAACGAGTAGATTTTGACGTCGTGGCCGAGTTCAGCGAACGGGTTGCCCGGCGCTATCCGGTGATGGAACGAGGGACCTCGGCCGGCGGGTGGGCCTCTCTCTACGACATCACCCCCGACTGGCATCACATTTTGGGAGCCCTGCCCGGTGTGGAAGGACTCTATTGCGCCGCCGGTGGCAGCGGTCACGGCTTCAAGCTCGGCCCGGCCGTGGGCGAGATGATGGCCGACCTCATCATCAACGGCGAAAAGCCCGACGCCGACATCAATATGTTCAACTTCCGCCGTTTCGTCGAGGGAGAGAGCGTCTCGGGCAAATACGAATACAGCATTGTGGGTTGATGTCTCCGGCCTGCCCAAAACATTTGGGTGTGTTTCAAATGACAGTACTTACGCAGTTGAGCACAGAAATAGGGTCCGTAGTAACGACTTCCCTGCCTGTCCTGGCGGCAAGCCAGGGAAGTCGTCACTACAAACCTAAACTACGTTGAGGTGACAAGCTGGAGTGCAGAATTTATTCTGCGTGAAAGCAATTTGACCTCTGGGAGTTGCGAGTCGGACAATTTCGGATATACTACATATGATGGAATCCAGTAGAAGATGCGTGTTCCCTTGATCTTATGATTTCTGTTCGAGAGGAGGTGATGGCTGCCGTTGACGTAAACTGCGTTTCTTAAGCGCGTTTCGTTCATTCAGCGTTTAGTCAGCTATAGGAGGAGAAGAACACCATGTTAAAGAAAAGAAACCTGTGGACATTGTTGTCAGCGCTGGTGCTTTTGACTCTGGTGGCAGCGCAATGCCAGCAGGCGACGCCAGCGCCACAGGCCACGGAAGCCCCAGCGCCCACCGAAGAGGTGATGGCCACCGAGGAGGCCACCGAAGAGGCGATGGCCACCGAGGAGGCAAAGGCCGAGCTTGGCGTCATCAAGGTTGGCACCAACGCCGAGTATCCCCCCTTCGAGTCGGTGGACGAGAGCGGCAACATCGTCGGTTTCGACATTGATCTGATGAACGCCATTGCCGAGGCAGCCGGTTTCGAGGTGGAATACGTCAACACCCGCTGGGATGGCATCTTCGTGGCCCTGGCCAGCGGTGAGTTCGACGCCGTCATCTCGGCCGCCACCATCACCGATGAGCGCAAGCAGACGGTGGACTTCAGCGACCCCTACTTTAACGCCGGGCAGATGATCGCCGTCAAAATCGGCAGCGACATCAAGAGTCCCGAGGACCTGGACGGCAAGAAAGTAGGCGTGCAGCTTGGGACCACGGGCGACATCTGGGTCAGCGAGAACACCAACGCCGAAGTCGTCCGCTACGACGAGATCACCCTGGCCTTCCAGGCATTGGCCAATGGCGACGTGGACGCCGTGGTCAACGATGGCCCCACCTCGGCCGACATCATCAAGGCCAACCCCGAAATGGGCCTGACCCTGGTGGGCGAGCCCTTCACCGATGAGCTTTACGGCATCGCCGTGAACAAAGACCGTCCAGAAGTCCTGGAGGCCATCAACAAGGGGCTGGCGGCGGTCAAGGAATCGGGGAAATATGACGAAATCTACGACAAGTGGTTCGGTGTGCCCGAGGCCGCGGCTCCGGCTGAGGCGGTGATGGAAGGCGTCACCTTCATCTTTGGCCGTGGCGGCGACTCGGTTCAGCTTGACCCGGCCGTCGTGACCGATGGCGAGTCCTTCCGCGTCACCAACCAGGGGTGCGAGTCTCTCCTGGCCTACGACAAAGAGACGACCAACGTCGTCCCCAGCCTGGCCGAGAGCTGGGAGTCCAACGAAGATGGCACCGAGTGGACCTTCTACCTGCGCAAGGGCGTTAAGTTCCACGATGGCACGGACTTCAACGCCGACGCCGTCGTCTTCAACTTCCAGCGCTGGTGGGACCCGGATAATCCCTATCACTTCAAAGAGCAAACCTTCGAGTACTGGGATTATATGTGGAACGGCTTCAAGGGCGACTCCATCGTCACCAACATCGAGAAGGTGGACGACTACACGGTGAAGTTCACCCTGAGAGAGCCGTTGGCCCCCATCCTGGCCAACATGGCGATGCCTATGTTCTCCATCGCCAGCCCGGAGGCCATCAAGAAATACGGCGCCGACTACGGCACGCCCGAAGTTGGTTACGTCTGCACCGGCCCCTTCAAGTTCGTGGAGTGGGTCACCGACGACCACATCACCCTGACCCGCTTCGAGGACTACTGGGGCGAGATCCCGGGTAACGTGGACAACATCGTCATCCGCGTCATCCCCGACAACTCTGCCCGCTTCCTGGCCTTGCAGGCCGGCGAAATCCACGCGATGGAGCAGGCCAACATCGAAGACCTGAAGACAGCCGAAGAGTCGGACGACGTGTATGTGTTGACCCGCCCGGCCCTGAACACTGCCTACCTGGCCTTCAACTACCGCATCCAGGAGTTCAACGACCTGCGCATCCGCAAGGCCATTGCCTCTGCCATCGACAAGGAAGCGATTGTAGATGCCTTCTACGGTGGCTACGGCGAAGTGGCCGAGAACTTCCTGCCGCCGTTGGTCTGGGGCCACAACTTCGACGTGAAGGGTGTGCAGTACGACCCGGATCTTGCGAAGGAACTGCTGGCCGAGGCCGGCTTCCCCGACGGCTTGAGCGAGGTCACGCTGGACGATGGCACCAAGATGCCGTTGACCCTCTACTACATGCCGGTCGTCCGCTTCTACTACCCCGATCCCGAGGCTATCGCCGAGGCGATGGCTGCCCAGTTGGCTGCCGTCGGCATCGAGGTCAAGCTGGAGCTGGCCGGCGACTGGCCCACCTACCTGGACAAGCGCCGCAACGGCGAACTGTTGGGTCTCTACCAGCTTGGCTGGGGCGGTGACAACGGTGACCCGGACAACTTCCTGTGCTACTTCTTCTGCGGCACCGAGGAGCCAAAGCCGGCCGAGGGCTTCTATCAGAATCCCGAACTGGCTGCGCTGCTGACCAAGGCCCGATCGGTGACCTCCCAGGAGGAGCGGCAGGCCCTCTACGAGCAGGCCGAACAGATGCTCTACGAGGACGTGGCCCGCATCTGGATCGCCCACAACCGCACGCCGCTCATCTTCCGCAAGGAAGTGTCGGGTTACATTCCCAACGCGGTTGGCACCGACCTCTACAAGTACGTATCTGTCGAGCAGTAAGCTCTGACCCGATCGGTTAACAACGAGGCCCCGGCCCGACGTCGGTTCGGTGCCGGGGCCTTGGTTTGCGCTATGGGTGAGCATTTATCACAATGATTTGAAGGTGATTCCCGTGCTGCGATACATTGCCCGTCGTCTGGTGGCAACCATCCCGGTGCTGTTCGGTGTATCTGTTCTGGTCTTTTCCTTTGTTCATTTGATCCCAGGTGACCCGGCCGTCGCCCTTTTGGGCGAGCGCGCCACCCAAGAAAACGTCGAGCGCATGCGGGAGCAAATGGGTCTCAACGACCCATTGTACGTCCAATACATAAGATTCTTGATCGGCAAGACGTCGTTCGTGGCAATCAGCGAAGACATGACCTACACGACCCGTAGCGGGGACAAGTGCATTGAATTGGAAGACGACCTCGTGTGCAAGAGCAAGGTTTCCGACACGACCTGGCAGAGCGCACAAACCGGTCTGACCTGCTCCCGGGTCGGCAGCGGCATGATCTGTCATCTGGGCGGAGTGTTGTGGGGTGATCTGGGGCGGTCCATCCACGGCAACATCCCCGTCACCCTCGAGTTGAAGCGCCGTTTCCCGGCCACGGTCGAGCTCTCCATCGTTGCGATGATCATCGCCGTCACCATCGGCATCCCGGCCGGGGTCTTTTCGGCCCTCTATCGGAATTCTATCATCGATACGGCCACCATGCTGGGCGCATTGACCGGGGTTTCGATGCCCATCTTCTGGCTGGGCATTTTGTTGATGTGGCTCTTCGGGTTGGTGTTGGGCTGGTTGCCCACGGGGAGTCGTTTGAGCGTGGGGGTAGAACTGAAGACGATCACCAATCTTTACATCCTCGACAGCATTCTGACGGGGAACGGGGAGGCGCTGATCGACTCGGTGAAGCACATCATCTTGCCATCCATCGCGCTTGCGACCATCCCCCTTTCGATCATCGCGCGTATGACCCGATCGTCCATGCTCGAGATTCTGGGGCAAGATTACGTGCGGACCGCTCACGCCAAAGGGCTGTCGCCCCGGGTGGTGGTGGTTCGCCACGCGATGCGTAACGCGATGATGCCGGTCGTCACCATCGTTGGGCTGCAAATCGGCAGCCTGCTGGCCGGGGCCATCCTCACCGAAACGGTCTTCTCGTGGCCTGGCATTGGCAAATGGGTGTTCGACGCCATCAGCGGGCGCGACTACCCCATCGTGCAATCGGTAACTCTCATCATCACGGTTATCTTTGTGCTGGTGAACCTGTTGGTTGACATCTCCTACGCATTTCTCAACCCAAGGATACGGTATCAATAATGACAATTATGGAAAAGGGACTGGCCTCGAGCACATTGGCCCGGGGGCACGAAGGTCAATTCAGGCGTGTTTTACGGCGTTTGTTGCGAACCAGCAACGCGCGGCTGGGATTGGCGATTGTGATCACGTTCCTGCTGGTGGCGATTCTGGCCCCTATCGTCAATCCCTACGATGCCCGGCGCGACCTGAATCTGCGCGAACGATTGAATCCCCCCTCAGCTGAACATCCCTTCGGCACCGATGACCTGGGGCGCGACGTGTTGCGGCGGGTGGTGCACGGGCCGCGCGTTTCGTTGCGAGTCGCGGTCTTGGCCGTCGCAATTTCTCTCGTGGTTGGCTCGCTGACCGGGTTGATTGCCGGGATGATAGGGGGTGTCCTCGACAGCATCTTGATGCGGCTGATGGACATCCTGCTCGCCTTCCCTTACGTGCTGTTGGCCATTGCCCTGGTGGCCATGCTGGGGCCGGGACTCCGCAACACGATGATTGCTATCGGCATCGTTTACATCCCGCCTTATGCCCGCCTGGCCCGCTCGATGGCTCTCTCTATCCGCGAAGAAGATTTTGTGATGGCTGCGCGCAGCATCGGCACCGGGGAGATGCGCATTCTGTTCACGCACATCCTGCCCAACGGCCTGGCCCCCATCATCGTGCAGGCGACCCTGAGCATGGGCACGGCGGTGCTCGACGCGGCTGCCCTCGGCTTTTTGGGCCTGGGGCAACAACCTCCCTTCCCCGAGTGGGGCAAAATGCTGGTGGATAGCATCCAGTTCATCCTATCGGGTTCGTGGTGGGTGATGCTCTTCCCCGGTCTGGCGATTATGCTGACGGTGCTTGGCTTTAACCTGCTGGGCGATGGCTTGCGCGACGCCATGGACCCGCGCCTGCGATTGTAGAAAAGGGAGCGTGCCTATGACATCCGACAAAGTCCCGGGATCCCACCCAACGAGCATCTCGGCAGACGTATCCGCCCGCCGACGCGGCCGCATGGGGGTGGCCATCCCCTGGGAAAACATCCCCTGGTGGGGAATCATCATCCTCCTCGTCGGCGTCCTCGTCAGCTATTCGGTGTTCACTTCCGCCCGATATATGGATGCCCTCTACTTCATCTTCGACCTGCCGTGGAATAAAGACGTGCTGGGAAAGGTAGAGGTGGGAGCGAACGGCGAGTGGTCGCTGACAGTTTCGGCGCTGAAGCCGGGTGACTACACCCTGTACGCCGAATTTCTGGACGAGAGCGGCGAGGTGGTGGGGCGCAGCGAGACGTATTTGATCCGGGTGCCCGAGGGCGCGCTCCCCGTGGAGGCCGAACCTGTCACAACCCCGACCGAGACCCCCATCCAGGTGCCGACCACCACACCCACCATCGCCGGTGTCGCCGCGCCTGGCGTCACCCTCGTGCTCTACGACGACTACAGCAACAACCTGGGGCGCATCCTGGGGCGCATCTGGCGTGCGAATGGGGTCTTTCTCACCATCAGGGTGACCATCGTCGCCTTTGCCTGCGCGTTGATTTTGGGGCTCATCTTCGGCCTGATGCGGGTTGCCAACCGTTCGCCCGATTTGATCGCCAACGCCGGCTGGCGGCTGCTCATTGGGGTGGGATTGAGTATTCTGATAGCGGTGGTGGTCCCCGGCTGGAGAAACCCGGTCTCGATGGTGTTGGTGATTCTCGTCACAGAGACCGTTATGTTCCTCTTGCCGGCGATGCCCTACACCTTCTCCACGTTGTACGTGGAGGTAGTGCGGGGCATTCCCATGCTGGTGATCATCCTTTACATGGGGTTCGCCGTGACGCCGGCGTTGCGCAATGCCAGCCAAGATTGGGTCACCGGTGAGATCGATCTGCGAGGGCTGCCGGCGGCCATCATCGGATTGGCCTTTGGCTATGGAGCCTACCTGGCCGAGGTTTATCGGGCCGGCATCGAATCGATCCCGAAGGGGCAGATGGAGGCGGCCCGCTCCCTGGGGATGAGCTACTTCCAGGCGATGCGCTACGTGATTTTGCCGCAAGCGATTCGGGTGGTGTTGCCTCCCCTGGGCAACGACTTCATTGCCATGCTGAAAGACACATCGCTGATTTCGGTCATCGCCCTGCCCGAAGTCTTGCAGCAAGGGCGACTCTGGATTTCGCGCAATTTCCGGGCCTTCGAGGGCTTCAACTCGGTGGCCATGCTCTACCTGGTGATGACGCTGTTCCTTTCGCTGCTGGTGCGTTTTATCGAGCGAAAGTCGGCCTTGCCCGGACGCTGATGCGTGGGGCGTGAAACGTGATGAGTAAAACGTGATGAGTGAAACGTGACGACGGCAGGTTATGCATCACGCTTCACGCATCACGCATCCACGCATCACGTTTCACGGAGAGCATGAGGAGAGGTGGTCCCCCCGTTGAGTGTTGGTGGTGAAGAGAAGGCAAAGCTCTCACCCACCCCCGCCTGCACCCCCTCCCTCTCCCAAATTGGGAGAGGGAGGGGGTTGGGGGGAGGGAGAGGGCAAGCCCTCGCGCTCCCAAACATCATCAACGCTTAACGGGGAGACTACCTGAGGAGATGGCCTATGGAAAAGAAAGAACCTATCATCATCCTGGAAAATGTGCACAAACACTTCGGGCACGTCCACGCATTGCGGGGTGTGACTCTGCAAGTTTACCCGGCCGAGGTGGTGGTCGTCATCGGCCCCAGCGGTTCGGGCAAATCCACGATGCTGCGCTGCATCAATCACCTGGAGGCGGTTGACAGGGGGCGCATCATCGTAGACGGCATTCCCCTGGACCGGGCCAAAAATATCAACAAAGTGCGGGCCGAGGTGGGGATGGTCTTTCAGCTTTTCAACCTTTTCCCCCACCTGACGGCCCTGGAGAACATTGTGTTGGCACAGCGGGTGGTCCGCAAGCGCAGTCTGGAAGAGGCCAGACAGGTTGCCCGCGAGTTGCTGGACAAAGTGGGCATCCCCGAAAAGGCCGACAGCTATCCCATCCAACTCTCCGGCGGACAACAACAGCGGGTGGCCATTGCCCGGGCGCTGGCGATGCAACCCAAAATTATGCTCTTCGACGAGCCCACGTCGGCCCTAGACCCGGAGATGATCAAAGAGGTGCTGGACGTGATGCTTGATCTGGCAAAAGAGGGGATGACGATGATCGTCGTCTCACACGAGATGGGCTTTGCCAAAGCCGCCGCCGACCGGATGATCTTTATGGACGAGGGCGTAATCGTTGAAGAGGCAACCCCCGAAGATCTATACAACAATCCTCAGCACGAACGGACCAAGCTTTTCTTGAGCAAGATTTTGCATTAGCGCGAGAGTCAGGTCGTCTCCCCGTTAAGCGTTGAGGATGTTTGGGAGCGCGAGGGCTTGCCCTCTCCCTCCCCCCAACCCCCTCCCTCTCCCAAAATTGGGAGAGGGAGGGGGTGCAGGCGGGGGTGGGTGAGTGCTTTGCCCCCTCTCGCCGCCAACACGCAAGAGGGAGACTACCGAGAGTCAAGAAACCCGGTTTCTGGGAGAAACCGGGTTTCTTGACTCGTACGCTCATTCGGCGGGGGCTGAATCGAGTGCCAATAGCCGTCGCCCGGCCAGGATAAAGCCATCGAGGGCATCGGCGCCCGAGGAGGCGCCAAAGCTCTCCACGACCATCGCTGCTTCTTCCACCTGGCTCGGATCGCCGGCGGCCAGCGCTTCCACCAGTGCGTGCCAGGCGGCGATGAACTCACCGCGCCCGGCGGCGCGCAAAAAGGCAGCGCTCAGCGCCGAGGTACGAGGCGCGGCTGTCCCGGCGATGGCGGGGGCGTCGGCCTCGTCGCCCAGCAACCAGACGGCGACCATCACCCCCACCAGGAAGTCGTCGCCGGCAGGGGTGCCACCCGGCCCCAGGCCGGCCAGGAGCCTGGCCCCCTCCAGCAGTGAATCGCGTTTCCCCTCACCTATCCCCTCGACGATGAGGCTACTGTAGGCCTCTTTGCCCCGCGCCAGGCGGGCCATAAAGGATGGTTTGCCTTCCGGGTGCTGGTCGGCGCCGGTGACGTGGGTCAGTCCGCCCCAAATGGCCGACGACGTCCACTCGTCGAAGGCGACGAAGCCGGCGGCAACCCCCTCCCGGAGCGCCCGCAGCCGGGGCCAATCCGGCCGAGGGTCCCAGACAGAAGCGCTGACCAGCTCCACTGTCAACGGCCCTGCCACCAGCCGCTCCGCATCGGCGCGAACCGGGTCGCCGACCGCCAGGCCGTCGAATTTTGCGTTCACCAGAATGCTGAATGGCCCATCTCCCACCGTTGGTGCAAGCAGCGTGATCACCTCTCTGTCGTCGTCTACCAGATTGCAGGCCAGTCGGTGGACGCTGAACACCCGGCCCGAAAATTCCGAGTCTTGCAACCTGTGTTGAACTGGGCGGCTGATGGAAATTGCCTGTGGCATATGTGCTCCTACTGTTCAAAAACCTGTGAGGTCTCAAGTGCGTAACTCCTGACCTTGAGAGAAAGGGTTGGTGGCAGACGATCATCAGCGGATAGGTAACGAATGAGCGGATGTCTCTCCTCGCGCAAGCGTGTGATCCGCTCATCCGCTACTTTATCTGTTGATAATCTCCTCTTGCTCAGAAAACCAAGACGTGCATATTATAACATTTTTATGTATATAGCTCAAGGGCATCCTTAATCTTCGTATGATACAAAAGAGTTGTTCCCTTTTAAGCAAAAGCAGGTGACAGTCACCTCAGCACAAATTTATTTACAGGACTTATACCAATTGCGTATTGAAAGGCGGTTATTCTATCCGCGCCGGAATGGGGATTCCGGCGCTGCCAGGCGTTCATCGTCCTATCGCGTAGCCCCGGAATCCCCATTCCGGGGCGGTCCCCGGCCTCCGGCAGATGGCGCGGATGGAG
>JAJRXB010000371.1 GCA_024276515.1 Chloroflexota bacterium | reverse complement strand
TGACCGAAACACAAAATGCGTTGCAAGAGGTCCGCTCGTTGCACCGGCACTATCTGCGCCAGGAGTGGGAGAAATTCCTTACCTCTCGTGAGCGAGAAGAAGGCGTGGGCTACGTCCTCACCCAGGATGGATTGGTCCCGGCCCCTCAGGTCTGGTCGCCCGAGATTGAGCAGGCCGTTCGGAATTGTCAGCCGGTCGTCCTGACCGATGCCGGCGACACGCCGGCGACGGGGGGCAACGGAGATGACGGCGGAAGCGGGGCCGAGTCGGCCATCCAGCCTCGCTCGGCGCTGGCAGCGCCCATCGCCCTCCGCGGACAGGTCATCGGCGCTCTCGATCTCTTCGACCCGGATCACCCCCGCCAGTGGACCGAAGACGACCTGGCCCTGGTAGAGGCCGTGACCGACCAGGTTGCTCTGGCCATCGAGAATGCCCGTCTTTTTGAACAAACGCAAATGGCTTTGCAGCAAACCGACGCCCTTTACCGGGCCAGTCGCCGCATCGTCACCGCCACCAACCTGCCCGACCTGTACCAGGCGGTGGTGGATGAGCTTGCCCGGCGGCTGGGAGCGGACCAATGCCGGTTGGTCATCTTTGACCCGGAGGCAGGGTGTGGCGAAATCAAGGCCGAATATCGGCCTACCCCCAACATCGAAACCCTTCGCATTCCGATGGCGGGCAACCCCTCGTACGAAATATTGCGCGACACCAAGCAACCCCTGTCCATCGAAGACGTGAGCACTCACCCCGTCACCGCCCAGGTGAGAGAGATGTTCGCCGAACAAGGGATCAAGTCGGTGCTGCTGGTTCCCATCGTGGTGCGGGGCGAACTCATCGGCTCGGTGGGGCTCGACGCCGTGGGGCAAAAACGGGTGTTCACCGAAGCCGAACTCGACTTTTGTCGGACGGTGGTGGACCAGGCGGCCATCGCCATCGAGAGCCTGCGCACCATCGAGGAGATCCGACAGCGTGTGCAGGAACGGACTATGCTCTTCAACGTCAGCCAGTCGCTGGCCAGCGCGCCCCTCCAGTCCGACGAGATCGCGGCCATCATCACCCGCCAGTTCGTGGAAGTGATGAACGTGCCGGAATGCTCCCTCTCCCTGCTGGACTCCCAGGAGGGGACGATGCAGGTTTTGGCGGACTTTTACATCGAAGAGGAGGGGCGAGAGATCGTGCGCGAGGAGGTCAAAGAGACCTGGCGGCTGTCGGACTATCCGGCCTCGGCTCGCGTGGTGGAGACCTTGCAACCGCTGGTGGTGCAGGCCAGTGATCCCGACGCCGACCCGGCCGAGCTGGCTTATATGCGGCAACACGAGGTCGCCACCCTGGCCATCATCCCCCTGGCGGTGAAAGGTCAGGCCATCGGCGTCATCGAGATGGAAACCTGGGACGAGGAGCGTCACTACACCGCAGAAGAACTCAACCTGGCGATAACCCTGGCCAACCAGGCGGCGGTGGCGCTGGAAAACGCCCGACTGTACGAGGAGCAGCGTCACACGGCCGAGCGGCTCAAGGAGGTTGACCGGCTCAAGACCCAATTCCTGGCCAACATGTCTCACGAGTTGCGGACGCCGCTCAACTCCATCATCGGTTTCTCCCGCGTCATTCTCAAAGGCATAGATGGCCCTCTCACCGAATTGCAACAGACCGACCTGACCGCCATTTACAACAGCGGCCAACACCTGCTGGACCTCATCAACAACATCCTCGACCTGTCGAAGATCGAGGCCGGCAAGATGGAACTGAACTTTGAAGAGGTGGATCTGAAGCAGATCATCAGAGGCGTCATGTCCACGGCGGTGGGTCTGGTCAAGGACAAGCCCATCGAGCTTGAGCAGCGCGTGCCGGAGGACTTGCCGACCGTTTGGGCCGACGGCACCCGGATACGTCAGGTGGTGCTCAATCTCGTCTCGAACGCGGCCAAATTCACCGAAGAAGGCAAGATCACCATCACCGCCGACCACGACGGCGAATGGGTCACGGTCAGCGTTGCCGACACGGGCGTCGGCATCCCCCCGGAGAAACTCGAGCACATCTTCGAAGAATTCACCCAGGTGGATGCTTCTACCACCCGGCGCGCCGGCGGCACCGGGCTGGGGTTGCCCATCAGCCGCCACTTCGTCGAAATGCACGGCGGCAAGATGGCCGTGGAAAGTCGGCAAGAGGAGGGCTCGATCTTCACCTTCACCTTGCCCATTCACCCGCAGGCGGAGCGCAAGGCCCAGCCGGCCGACGGTCGGGATGAAGATGAATCGCCTGTCACCGGTGGTCGTCTGGTGCTGGCGGTGGACGACGACCCCGGCGTGATCAGTTTGTACAAGCGGTACCTGGAGGGACAGGGCTACCAGGTGATAGGCGTCTCCGACGGTGAAGGGGTGCTGGACAAAGTCAAAGAGCTACAGCCTTTTGCCATCACCCTCGACGTGCTGATGCCGGGCAAGGACGGCTGGCAGGTGCTCCGCGAATTGAAGGAATGTCCGGAGACGTGTGATATTCCCATCATCATTTGTAGCATCGTCAGTGAGGAGGGACGCGGCTTTAGCCTGGGTGCTGCCGATTACCTGGTGAAGCCCATCATGGAAAACGAGCTGCTGACTGCGCTATCGCGTATTGATCACCTGGGAGAAGGGATGGAAGTTCTGGTTATAGACGACCAGGCCGACGACATTTTGCTCATCCGTCGCATCCTGGAGGCGCAACAGGGCTACCGGGTCATCGAGGCTGGCGACGGCCGGAGTGGGATAGAGATGGTGCGTCAACGCCAGCCAGACCTTATCATCCTCGACCTGATGATGCCCAAAGTGGACGGTTTTGCCGTCCTGGAGGCGCTCAAGCGCGAGCCGGCCACCCGGAGCATCCCGGTTATCGTCATCACGGCCAAAGAATTGACAGAGGAAGAACGGCAGCGACTCAACGGTCAGGTTGAGGTGCTGCTGCGCAAAGGGCTCTTCACCGAGCGTGAACTGTTGGAGGACGTGGGAAGAGCGCTACAACGAGTGCAATCGCGCCAGACTACCCTGTAGGGGGTGAGGCATTCCTCCGCTCCCGTCGGGTCTGTGACCCGGCGGTGGTTCCGGCCCCTCAAAAAAGAAGCCTGGCCTGGCGAACCCAATGTTGGGAATGCCTCACCCCTACTATTCATCCCCTCCACCTACGAGGGGGAGGGTTGGGGTGGGGGTGGAGGGCACTTCGGCAGGCAGAGTGACATAGCCGAACACGACATAGGTTGTAACCGAATTTCATTCATTGGAAAGGTATTACCGGGTTCTTTAACATAGCCACCTCGGCTGCATAAAGAGACTTAATCTGACAGGAGTTACGCACTTGAGACCTCACAGGTTTTTGAACAGTGCCTGGTGGATGAACTCATACCCAAACGGGCACATTTTCACGCTTTGGAGAGCCTGTGGAAACCTGTGAGGTCTTATTGGGTTTTCGATCTCACCAACTGCGTAAGTCCTGTAATCTGAGCGTCAGCAAATTCTAACGGGGCTCCTATAGCTTTCCAACAACTTTCCGATACGCATGTGGTATCTTTTGAGTGGTTGGGGGTGCTTGCGAGAGTCCCGGGGGATGTGGAGTGATGGAGAAACAATTTCACGTGACGTGTGCCAGGTGTGGGCATCGGGTTCCTTACGTTGCGCCTGTAACGGTGTGTGAGCAGTGCGGCTATGACTGGCTCGACGCCGATTATGATCTGGAACCGATAGCCGAAACCTGGCGAGCAGAGTTGGCTTCTCGGTCTTGCAATATGTGGCGATATTGGGAGTTGCTACCGCTCAGAGAGAGCGACCACATTGTCTCTATGGGAGAGGGCAATACGCCTCTGCTCAGGGCCGAGAATCTGGGGATGATGCTGGGCCATCGCCATCTTTACTTTAAAGATGAACGGCAGGGTCCCACCAGCTCCTTCAAAGATCGTCAGGCGTCGCTGGCCATCTCGGTCTTAAAGGAGACGGGGGTCACTGAGGCGGTCGTTGCCTCCACCGGCAACGTGGCCATCTCCTATTCTGCCTATTGCGCGCGGGCGGGCATCAAGCTGTGGGCCTTTCTCACCAGCACCGTACCCGCCGACAAGATGCGCGAAGTGGCTCTCTACGGAACCGAGGTGGTTAAAGTCACGAGCACCTACGACCGCACCAAAATTGTGGCCGCCAAGTTTGCCAGCCACAAGGGATTGTTTATAGACCGGGGTGTGCGCAACATCGCCGCCAAAGAGAGCATGAAGACGGTCGCCTTTGAAATTGCCGAGCAACTGGGGCGGGTGATGGGCGACGACGGAACCGGTCTGGGCTGGCGTGCGCCCGATTGGTACGTGCAGTCTGTCAGCGGCGGACTGGGGCCGGTGGGCGTGTGGAAGGGCTTTCGGGAACTTTACCGGATGGGCTTTATCGACAAAATGCCCAAACTGGCGATCATTCAGGCGGCCGGCTGCGCCCCGATGGTCAATAGCTTCAAAGCCGGGCTAGGCGAGGCCGAAAACGTGACCGAGCCACAAACACGAATCACCACCGTGGCCACAGGCAGCCCTGGCGCGGTGTATCCCTTTTTGCGCAACATCGTCCTGGAACACGGTGGCGCGATGGAGACCGTCACCGACGAGGAAGCCTTTCGTGCCATGCACGTGATGGCCAAAATGGACGGTCTTTCGATGGAGCCGGCGGCGGCTATGGCGTGTGCCGGGGTCTTCAAATTGCTGGGCCAACAGGTCATCAAGCCTCACGAAGTCGTTGTGGTCAACGTCTCTGGCCATACGTTCCCGGTCGAAAAGCACCTGCTGGGCGATGGTTGGGCGCACACCGTGGGCACGGCCGAAGCGGTGGCCCTGGCTGCCCGCTCGCCGGCTCCGCGTGAGGGGCTGATGACCGCCCTCAACCGGCTCGATGGCCGGGTGAAGCGGGTGGTCATCATCGAAGACGACCCGGACGCTGCCCGCCTCTTGCGTCGCATCCTGCAAGCGCGCGGCCAATATCAAATCTTCGAGGCGAACAATGGGCGCGCCGGCCTGGACCTGATTCACCACGAGCACCCCGATCTAATCTTGCTCGACCTGATGATGCCTGAACTCGACGGCTTTACCCTCCTTGAAATTGTGAAAAAAGAAGAAACGTTGCAAAATGTGCCGGTCATCGTCGTCACCGCGAAAGACTTGACGCCCGATGAGCGACGTCGTTTGAACGGCCAGGTAGAATCACTCCTGCAAAAAGGTTCCTTTATGGAGGAAGACTTGCTGGAGGACATCCTGGGAGCATTGGAGTGAGCAGGATTCAAGGTAACTGCCTTGACAATGTCATGTTTTGTCATTGCGAGCGGAGCGACACTTGCACCGCACGCAAGTGCCGGGGAGCAATCTCCAAGCTGCAATTGCTGTCAACGACGGGGGTTGCTTACCCCGTTCGGGGCACAGGTCGTCGCTCTGCTCCTCGCAATGACAGTTTCTACGGTAACACGACATTGTCAAACTACTCAGTCGTAGGTGTCAGGGGCTTATAAAAGCGTCTTTTTGCCAGGTTGATGGTGCGTACAACCTGATTTTGGCTCAAGTTATACCAATTGCGAGTTTGAACGCTGCAAACTCGTCTGTTTTGCGTAGGGACGAGGCACTGAGCGTGCAACCTCGGTTTATGCGCCGGAATCTGGCTTGAGAGACCCATTGCTGGGAATGCCTCGTCCCTACCGTGAGGGTAGCGCCTGAAGGACACCCGCTGGACCGGAGGTAGCACAGTCTATGCAGAGCGACCAGACCCCAAAGATTCTCTACGTGGAAGATGATCCCGGTAGTCGCACTCTCGTCAGCCGTGTGTTGCGAAGCAATGGGTATCAGGTGGTACTGGCTACCGATGGGTTGTCTGGCATTCGGACGGCCATAGCCGAACAGCCCGACCTGGTGCTGATGGACATCAACATGGGCGGTTTGGATGGTTACGAAGTCACCACCCGTCTGCGCAGTATGCCGGGCCTGGAGAAAACTCCCATCGTCGCCCTGACTGCCAATACGATGGCCGGCGACCGGGAACGTGCCCTCACCGCCGGGTGCGACGGTTATATCCCCAAGCCGATTGACGTGGACTCACTGCCGCGTCAGGTGCGGGCCTACCTGTCGGGCTGGCGAGAACAGCTATCCGAATCCCAGCGGAGTCTGTATCTGGAGGAGTACAGTCGCAAGCTGGCCGAGCGTCTCGAAAGCAAGGTCATCGAGCTGGAGGAAGCCAATCGCGCTTTGCAAAAGCTGGATAAGATGAAATCGGACTTCATCGCCCTGGCCGCACACGAACTGCGCACGCCCATCACCCTGGTCTATGGCTACACCCGGCTGCTGCTGGTCAACGACACGCTCAAGCAGGAGGAACAGCCGACCCCCGGCGGCCTCGCCGACCTGTCTCGACGTATTTTCTCCGCGGTCAATCGCCTGAACGAAGTCGTCAACGACTTGCTGAATATCTCGTTGATCGAATCGAACCAGATCGAGCTTGATTTGACCCTCACCTCCATTGACGAGGTGGTGCAAGAGGCCATCGCCGAGTTGTCGCCGCTCGGCGAGGGGCGTGACCTTTCGATTGAGCTGGTGGGGCTCGACGACCTTCCTCCCATCAAAGCCGACAGGAGTCAGTTGCGCCAGGTTTTTTGGAATCTTCTCAGCAACGCCGTCAAATACACGCCCGACGGTGGTCGGATTCGCGTCTGGGGCAGAGAGACGAACGGCACGCTGGACGTGATCGTGGAAGACACCGGCATCGGGATTGAAGCGGAAGAGCAGTCGCGGATTTTTGACCGCTTCTACGTGCTGGAGGATACCAATTATCACCGGTCCAGCAAGACCGCTTTTATGGGGGGAGGTATGGGGCTGGGGCTTTCCATCGCCAGGGGAATCGTGGAGGCCCACGGCGGCCACATCTGGGTGGAAAGCGAAGGCCGCGACGAGCGCCGTTGTCCCGGCAGCAGATTTCACGTGCTGCTGCCCGTTTCCAACAACAGACCGTAAGTGTCGGGGTAACTATCTACCCATCTCAACCTTGGGTGGTCTCTCCCTTGAGTGTTGCGGCTATTGTCATGGCGAGCGACCGTAGGGAGCGAAGCCATCTCCGCATTGCGGAGAGGAGATTGCTTACCCCGTTCGGGGCACAGGTACCCCGTTCGGGGCACAGGTACCCCGTTCGGGGCACAGGTCGTCGCTGCGCTCCTCGCAATGACTTATATCAGCCCAGCAACACTCTACAGGGGGACTACCCAACCTTGCGAAGATCGCCAATAGAGGGGTCCCAGAAACCTTCGCAAGGCTTATCCTGAGGCTATTCCACCGTTACGTCCACGCGCAAAGTGATGCCGCCCTGTTCGCCGAACCAGGTGCGGCCCTCGTGTACCAGGTCCCACTCCAGCGCATAGTCACCCGGCCGGGCAGGGGTGACGAAACGAGCTCTCTGGGCCAGGGTGTCACCCGGTTTTATCGTTTGTCCCAGAGATGTGCGCAACCCCTCCAGTGCCACCAGGTCGCCATCAGCCGTCCACCACCGGTAACTGAGGTAGATGGGATGCAGGCCGGCGGTCTTCCAGCTTTGTGTGCCCCGGTTCTCCAGCACGACGGTGGCCTGATACAGATTGTCGGCCCGCAGGCGTGTGGGGCCCCGGTATTCCACGATGGCCGAGCGGTAAAGCCCCGCTTTGTACTCGGCCAACGCCTCGACCAGGGCCGGTGGCGACTGGCCCGGTCCGCGTTGCAGCAAAAGAGCCCCGTTGTCGAAAGCGGCGACGTGGAAGTTTGAGTCGGCCAGCAGACTGTCCACGGTGGAATAAAAGGTGAATTGGTCAATAGGGGTTTTGCTGGTGCTGTAGTCCAGGTCTATCACCACGTATTCTGCGTCGGCTATGGTGGGAAAAAGGTAGATGACAGGCCGTCGGGAGAGGTGGGGGAAGAGGTGACTCTGAGCCGAGACCACCGCGTCTGCCGGGATGAGGTCCAGCGTGCGGGCGAGGGCGCGTTCGTGCTCGCCGATTTGGTAATAGTGGGCCAGCCGGAATCTCCAGCCGGGCGGCAGCGGGCTGAAGAACACGCCGGCCAGCAGCGTCGTCGTCAGCGCGAAGAGGGCGACCAGACGGCGAACCTGCCCGACTGAGAGCCAGACGTATCTCCGCTTCATAGAGAACCGGGTGATCCAGCGTCCGAGATTGTCCACTCCCCGAACGGCGGCAATGAACAAAAATGGGATGACCGGCGCGAAGTAACGGGCCAGAACGGCGTTTTGGTGAGACGGGGCGATCAGCAAATTCAAAATCAGCACGGGCAGTGCCGGCAGCAACAGGAGGGGAGCCAGCAGCGGTATCCCGCCCAGGGTCGCTATCAGGTCAACCAGGGTTTGAAGCTTCTCGCGGCCCAGCAAAGCGCGGAGCGCGTCTTGGGGGTGGCTCAGCAAAGCCCAGGCGACGCCCAATTCCCCGTATCGCTCCGACGACAACTCGTTGGTCCCCGGCCCGTAGATCCCCCTGGCCCAGGGTGATACCAGGCCAAAGTCGAGTGCTATCCACGCCAGACCCAGGAGGAGCGTTGCGACCCCGTGGCGGCGGCTCTGCCAGGTCCCTCTCAGGGAGAAATACGCTCCCATGCCCAGCAGCACCAGCGCCGCGTCAACCCGGCAGAGGAGCGCGATGCCCACCGCCAGGTAATAGTTGCGCCAGCGCCCCTGTTCCGCTGCGTGCCACGCCCACAAGAGAAAAGGGACCATCAGGGCCGAAGCGTGAAAGCCGTCCAGGGTCACGTAATGCAGGGGCAGGTAGAGCAGGTAGGCCAGGGTGATGGTCAGCGAGGCAACGCTGTCGTCCAGTCGCGTTCGCGCCAGGTAGTAAAGGGGGACGGCACCGCTGGTCAGCAGGATGGCCTGCAGGGCGATCAACAAACGTGGGTCGGCCCACAGCCAGTAGAGGAGCGATAGGGGTAGAAAGGCCAACTCCAGCTTTCCGTCCGCCAGCCGGCTTTTGGGCGACAGGTCTGGAATGGCGTCGTCAAAGGTGACGGGGAGCGGCGTGTATTCCAGAATCCGCCCCCTGGACGTGTTCCACATCGCCTGATCTGTGGTGCCCAGGTCCAGGGCGTGGGTGCGAAAGCTGGCGTGGCCGGCGATGGACAGGCCCCCGTAGACCACCACGTAAGCCACCATCGCGATGAGGATGATCACCGGGCCTTGCTGGTCGAGCCATTCCTGCATCCCCCGATTTCTCAGGATAGGCCACGTCAGCCAAACGATGACCGCGCTCAACACCAGGATGAGGCCGTAAGTCCAGACCGAACTCCCGTAGTTCATCCCCAGCCACGTCACTCGATATTTGAGCAGCAATATGAGGGGGATGGCAAAAGCTGCCGCAAATCCCCAGGCCGCCCATCGCCGGTGACGTTTGGGTGATGTATCTCTCCCCGCGGCCAGGCGCGAGGCCGACCACCAGGCCAGCAGAGTTATGGGCAGAACCACCGCCAGCGTCAGAACCAGGCGTTGCCAGTAGAAGGGGTAAACCTGCTCGCCCGCCCACCATTGGTTGATCTGATTGGGATTCCAGTGGTCCCACCAACCGACCGCGATCAAGATTGAGCCACCGATGAGACAGGTGGTAGCGAGAAGGGATTTGCGGTTCACGGGCCCTGCCTTTCGTGAGCTATCCTGTTCATCCAGTCTATCCTTGATTGTCTACAACTATAGCACATCCCGCTTTTGGTGGCAACGCAGACCGACTCACAGGGCAGGGCTTTCCCAAATCGGTGCATTTCAATTCTATGGCAGGATGCGTCTTTTATCTGGCCCGGCATCAGGCGATAGCGACTAAAGTCGCGCCTGAAGGCCCCAGGCCGAGGCGTCGGCCTGCGCCGACGCGCTGGCGTCCACGGGAGGTGGACGCC
>JAJRXB010000370.1 GCA_024276515.1 Chloroflexota bacterium | reverse complement strand
CGGCTCGGGCCGGTCTCCAGACCGCGCCCGAAAATGCCTCACGTGGCGCGGTCGGGAGACCAGCCACAGCATAAGAGAGAAAAAACGGCTCGGGCCGGTCTCCAGACCGTGCCCGAAAATGCCTCACGTGGCGCGGTCGGGAGACCGGCCACAGCATAAGAGAAAAAACCAGCTCGGGCCGGTCTCCAGACCGCGCCCGAAAGGGAAAAACGATGGGAATGCACCACGGCTTTCGACAAGTCATCGAGTTAGAGGAAGAACGCGCCCACAATCGGGTGGCGGTGGCAACGCGGCTGGCCGGTTATCTGAAACCGTTTTGGCCTCACCTGGCCGCGATGCTGGCCCTGGTGGTGATCAACGCTGCCGCGTTCGCCGCTGCGCCTTTCCTCATCGGTCGGGCCATCGACCAGTTCATCGCCGCCGGCGACCGGCCCGGGCTGGCGCGCACGATGTTGTTTCTTCTGGCAACTTATGGGCTGGGCCTGACGGCAACCGGCAGTCAGTTCTACCTGATGGGCCGGGTGGGGCAACACGTGCTGGCCCGCATCCGCGAGGAGATTTTCGCCAAGATTCAAACCCTGTCCCTCAGCTATTTCGACCGCCACGACGCCGGCGACCTGATGAGTCGCCTGACCAACGACGTGGACGTGCTCAACCAACTGCTGAGCAATGGCCTGGTGCAAATGCTGGGGGGCGTCTTCCAGATGACCGGAATCGTGGTGGCGATGGTCGTCCTCAACTGGCGGCTGGCGCTGGCCAGCTTTTCGGTCATCCCGGTGATGGTGCTGGTGATGAATCTGTTGGCCCGGCGCGCCCGGGCGGCCTTCCGCGAAACCCGCGAGACCATCGGCGACGTGAGCACAGAGTTGCAGGAGAAAATCTCCGGTGTGCGGGTGGCCCAGGCCTTCAGCCGGGAGAAGATTGACCGGGAGCGATTCGCCCAGCTCAACGCCGCCAACCGGGACGCCAACGTGAGCGCGGTGGGCATCACCTCTGCCTTTTCGCCGGCCATGGACCTGCTCAGCACCATCGCCACCGCCATCGTCGCCGGCTACGGCGGCTACCTGGCCATCGCCGGGCTGATGACGGTGGGCGTCGTCGTGGCGTTTTTGCGTTACGTGCAGTTGTTCTTCCGCCCGGTCCAGCAGATCAGTCAGGTTTACGCCATCCTGCAGGCAGCGCTGGCCGCCGGCGAACGCATCTTCGACCTGCTGGACGAGCCGCCCGACCTGACCGACGCCCCCAACGCCCGCGAAATGCCTCCCATCCAGGGAGACGTCGTCTTCGACCACGTGAGTTTCTCGTATTCCCGCCGGATAGGCTCTCCGAGCGACGGAGACGGACGCACCGGCGACGGGGAGCTAGTGTTGCGTGACGTCAACCTCACCGCCGAGCCGGGGCAGACGGTGGCCATCGTCGGACCCACCGGCGCGGGCAAGACGACGCTGGTCAACCTGCTGTGCCGCTTTTACGACGTGACCGACGGCCGGGTGCTGATCGACGGGGTGGACGTGCGCGACGTGACCCGCGCCAGTCTGCGCCGGCAGATGGGGGTGGTGCTGCAAGATAGCTTCCTCTTCGCCGGCACCGTCGCCGACAACATCCGCTACGGCCGGCTCGACGCCAGCGACGATGAGGTAGAGGCGGCCGCCCGGGCTGTCGGCGCGCACGAATTCATCGTGAACCTGCCCGACGGCTACCAGACGGAACTGGGCGAGCGAGGGAGCACCCTCAGCCAGGGACAGCGGCAACTCATCAGCCTGGCCCGCGCCGTGCTGGCCGATCCGCGCATCCTCATTCTGGACGAGGCGACAGCCAATGTAGACACCCGCACCGAGCTGGTCATCCAGCGCGCGCTGAAGAAGTTGCTCCGGGGACGGACCAGCTTTGTCATCGCCCACCGGCTGAGCACCGTCCGGGACGCCGACTGGGTCTACGTGCTGGAAGGGGGGCGCATCGTCGAGCAGGGGACTCACGAGCAACTGCTGGCCCGAGGCGGCGTCTACGCCGAGTTGTACGCCCGGCAGTTCCGGGAGATTGCGCCCGTGGAGAAGCCGCTACCGGTAGAATAGCCAGGCACGCAGGAAACATACCCGACAAAGGAGCAAATGGATGACTCAAGAAACCGCTGACGTCGTTATCTGTGGTGCAGGCATTGCCGGCATCGCCGCCGCCTACCACCTGGCCGTCAGGTATGGCGTCCAAGACGTGGTGGTAGTGGACGAGCGCCCCCCCCTGAGCCTGACCAGCGACAAGTCCACCGAATGCTACCGCAACTGGTGGCCCGGACCGGGAGACGCTATGGTGGGCCTGATGAACCGCAGCATTGACATTATGGAAGAACTGGCCCACGAAAGCGGGAACGTGTTCCACCTCAACCGGCGAGGCTACCTCTTCGTCACCGGCGACCCGGACCGCATCGCGGACTTTAAGCGAGCCGCAGAAGAGGCCGCCGAGCTGGGCGCCGGCCCGGCGCGCTATCACACCGGTCAACCCGGCGAGCCTGAGTACGTGCCGGCGCCCCTTTCCGGCTTCGAGGGGCAGCCCACCGGCGCCGACGTCATCCTCGACCAGGGCCTGATCCGGGAGCACTTTCCCTACCTCACCGAGCGGACGGTGGCCGTCGCCCACGTCCGGCGCGCGGGGTGGTTCAGCGCCCAGCAGTTGGGCATATATATGCTGGAGCAGGCGCGGGCTCATGGGGCCAAACTTCTGGAAGCCCGGGTGGAGGGGGTGGACGTGGTCGGAGGCCAGGTACAGACCGTTCACATCAGCCGCCGGGGGGAGGCGGTGAGCATTTCGACGCCCAACTTCGTCAACGCTGCCGGGCCGTTCGTAAAGCATGTGGCGCAGATGGTCGGCGTGGACCTGCCGGTGTTCTCCGAGCGACACGTCAAAGTGGCGATCAACGATCACCTGAAGGCATTTCCGCGTGAGGCACCGATGGTGATCTGGACCGACCCCCAACGTCTGCCGTGGACAGAAGAAGAGCGGGCCATGCTGGCAGAGGATGAAGAGACAAAGTGGCTGCTGGACGAATTCCCGGCCGGCGTCCACGCCCGCCCGGAAGGAGGTCCCGACAGCACGGTGGTGCTCATCCTGTGGACCTACGACACAGAGCCGGTGGAACCCGTCTTCCCCATCACCTTCGACCCGCACTACCCCGAAATCGTCCTGCGCGGACTCTCGACGGTCATCCCTGCCCTGAAGGTCTACTTCGACCGGATGCCCAAACCGGTGGTTGATGGCGGCTACTACACCAAAACCCGCGAGAACCGCCCCCTGGTCGGTCGGCTGCCGGTTGAGGGGGCCTACATCATCGGTGCGCTGTCGGGCTTCGGCCTGATGGCCGCGCCTGCCTCAGGCGAACTGCTGGCGGCGCATCTGACCGGCAGCGAACTGCCACACTACGCCCCGGCTTTTGCCCTGGAACGATACGAGGACCCGGCCTATCAAGAGTTGCTGGAGCACTGGGGCGAATCGGGGCAGTTGTAAGGGTGCAACTTCCCCTGCCAATCTGCGTAGAGTCACTTACGGGATGACCTCGAATCGGAAAAGGCCCTGGTCAGGTAGTCATCGTGATTAACCGCGACGTCTTTTTTGCCCGACCGATATTTGCCAGCGGCAGCGATGGCCCGTCGCCTGCGCTCCCGGTCATCAAGGCCGGCAGATGACCGGATGAAACTATCTACACTCTGTCGGATCAACTCGGCCACCGACACGCCACGCCGGGCAGCCAGCGATTTCAGAGCCCGCGATTGCTCTTCAGTCAATTGAATCTGAGTGCGGATCATCGCCTCCTCCCACAATGATAACAATTTTGATGAAATGATAACACATATCGGAGACACTGTCAACGAACATATGCTGTGGGTGGACGACCGGCCACGATTCAGGGTGAAACCGCTGCTGGGACCGATCTCTGACCGTGCCCCGATGCAATCAAACAAAGCTGGGGCCATCTGTGGCTCGGTCGAAGACCGACCATAGCCTGGGCAGCCGGGGCCGGGGAAACCACTCGATGCCGCACACACGCAACAGGAGAAACGTATGACCATCCTCGAAACGCAACAGGTTCGCAAGCAATATCAAATGGGTGAGGTGACCGTGGACGCCCTGGTGGGGGTGGACTTTACCGTGGAAGAGGGGGAGTTCGTGGCCATTATGGGACCCTCGGGCAGCGGCAAGAGCACCTTGCTGCACCTGCTGGGCGGCCTCGACGGCCCCACCGACGGCGAGGTGACGCTGGCCGGCCAGCGGCTCTCCAAGCTCAGCGACCGGCAGGTGACGCTGATTCGCCGCCGCAACGTGGGCTTCATCTTCCAATTCTTCAACTTGCTGCCCACCCTCACCGCCGAGGAAAACGTGGCCCTGCCGCTGCTCATCGATGGGCAAAGCATCAAAAAGCACCAGGAGAAGATAGATCGGCTGCTGGAGATGGTCGGCCTGTCCGACCGTCGCCATCACAAGCCCGACCAGCTCTCCGGGGGGGAGCAACAGCGGGTGGCCATCGCCCGGGCCTTCGTCACCGACCCGGCCATCGTGCTGGCCGACGAGCCGACCGGCAACCTGGACAGCAAAACCGGCGACGAGATCCTGAGGCTGCTGCGCCGCTCGTGCGACGAACTGGGGCAGACCATCGTGATGGTCACCCACGACGCCAAAGCGGCCAGCTTCGCCGACCGGGTCGTCTTTTTGATGGACGGGCGCATCGTAGACCACCTGAAGATGACCGGCGACCAGGCCGAAGACATCCGCCAGATTCAGCGGCATCTGCGGGCGCTGGAGGTTTGATCAGGGGGCGAATTGCTCAGGCGGGATGCGCTCGATTTCGTCCACCAGGTCGAAGTGGACGTCGGCGCTGAGGATGCGGGTGAGGCCGTTGTTGAGCATCACGGCGATGTGAATGTAATCGCGCGCGTGCAATCCAGGACAGCGGATCATCAAGTCCCACATGGTTTTGATGTCCTGTTGAGTGACCGGCAGGATCGAAGGCACGACAAGCGCGAAATCGCGAGAGACGCGAAGCGCTTGAGCCGGGCGGCCCAAGGAGAGGTAGCGATACAGAATCTCCTGATGAATTTCAGTATTGGTACAGGCCTCTACTTCTCGGCGACCCAGTCTGACAATCGCGGCTCGACACGGTTCGCGTAAGGGATGCTCACTGCCGTGAGCGTACATTGGGACGTTGGCATCAACAAAGATAGAGCTATTGTTTCCATTCATCAGGCCAGCACGTCTCCCATCGCTTCTCAATTTCGCGCTCCATCACCTCCCAATCGTCCACCGGAGCATCCCCATCGCACAGGCGCGCGACGGCTGCCATCGTGCGCGTAGTGCGAGCTTTTTCCACCAGTTGCTCCTCAATCGTCTCGCGCACCAGCGCCGACACCGATTGGCCGGCCTCGGCCGCCAGTTGCTGTAAAATATCGTAAGAGTCGGCGGGGAGCAACACCTGCAAACGCTTCATCCGCTTCGACACCGCCATCACAACCTCCCGAACATGCAATACTCACTACGCAATACTCATCAACCCGTTACCACCCTTGAGAATAGTATACCATCAATGAGTAACCTCGTCAATGGGTAGTTTCCTCTCCATCCTCCGCCTCGCCTTTCGCAATCTGTGGAGCCGCAAGAGCCGCACGCTGTTGACCGTCGTCGGCATTGTGTTGGGCGTGGCCGTGGTGCTGGCGATTGCCATCACCAACGAAAGCACGCTGGCCTCCATCCGCCGCATCTTCGACGAGGCCTCGGGGCGGGCGCATTTGATCGTGACCGGCAACTCGGTGGTGGGCGAGCCTTTCGACGGGAGTGCGCTGGGCCGGGTGGGCCGGGTGCCGGGGGTGCAACAGGTAGCACCCAGCGTCAGTCGCAAAACGCTGCTGGCCGCCGACGCCGAGCAGTGGAATCTGACCTTCAGTGTGTCGGGCGTCGGCGGGGCCAACGAATTGCTCATCTTCGGCGTGGACCCGGCCGTGGACCGGGCCGTGCGCGATTACCAACTGGTCGCCGGAACTTTTCTCCCCGACGACCGCGATGCCTACGTCGCTTTGCTGGTGCAAGACTACGCCGACGACAAGGGCCTGACCGTCGGCGACGATCTGACCGTCCTGGTCCCCGACGGCGTGGAATCGCTCCGCATCGTGGGACTCATCCGCAAGGCAGGACCGGGGATGCAAAACAACGGCGCGGTGGCCGTGGTGCCCATCGGCGCGGCGCAGGCGATTTTCGGCCTGGGGAGCGATTTGAGTCAACTCGACGTGGTGGCCGAGCCGGCCATCGCCGATTCCCCCCGGCGGCTGGAGGCGCTCAAATCGGAGCTGGCCGAAACTCTGGGCCAGGGCTACCAGGTCCTCTACCCGGCGGCGCGGGGAGCAGTCGTCTCCAAGATGCTGGCTTCGTATCAACTGGGGCTCAGTTTCTTCAGCGCGGTGGCCCTTTTTGTGGGAGCTTTTCTCATTTACAACACCTTCACCATGACGGTGGTGGAGCGCACCCGCGAAATCGGCATGCTGCGCACGCTGGGGATGACCCGGCTCCAAATCGCGCTGCTGGTGCTGGCCGAAGCCATGCTGCTGGGAGGCATCGGCTCGGCGGCCGGCGCGGGTTTTGGGATCCTCCTGTCGCGGGGGTTGATGCGCTCGATGGGGGCCGTCACCGCCACCGAAATCACGCAGGTCAGCATCCCCCCGGCCGGGCTGCTGACCTCGCTGCTGGTGGGGTTGGGGGTGACGCTGGCCTCGGCTTTGCTGCCCGCCTGGCGCGCGCGCGACATCTCGCCGCTGGAAGCCCTGCGAGTCACCGCCAAACCCCAAGGGGTGCCGCTGGGACGCTACGGCTGGCTGGTCGGTGCGGGTCTCATCGGGGCCGCCTATCTGGCCCTGTATCGCATTCCCCTTCGGCCCGAGGCGCAATACCCGGTGGGGGCGACCAGCGTCTTCATCCTGTTGCTGGGAGCGACTCTGGCCGTGCCCGTCACCATCGGGGGCTTTGAGCGACTGCTGCGCCCGGCACTGACCGTCATCTACCGGGGGGAAGGCCGGCTGGGAGCCGGCAACATCCGCCGGGCCAAGGGACGCACCGCGCTGACGGTGGCCGCGCTGATGGTGGGCATCGCTATGATCATCGGCATCCAGGCCCTCACCACCAGCTTCGAGGTGGACATTGACAACTGGGTGCAGACGGCCATCGGCGGCGATTTGTACGTCCGCTCCCCCATCCCCATGCGCGACGAATTCGGGCGGCGACTGCTGGCCGACCCGGTGGTGGCGGCCGTCAGCCCCGTCACCTTTCACCGGGTGCGGCGGGTGTCGCCCGACGGGGACCCCGAAAAGGCCGACACCCTCCTCTTCGTCGGCATTGACCCGGCGACCTACCTCCAGGTGGCCTCTTTTGTGTTCGAGGACCCGGAGGCCGACCCGCTGACCGTCGTGGACGAACTGGCAGCCGGCGACGCACTGCTCATCTCCACCACCCTGGCCGACCGCTACGACCTGACGACCGGCGATGTGCTGCGACTGGAGACCCGGCGCGGCGAGCGCGACTTTCGCGTGGCCGGCGTCATCGTTGATTTCTCCAGCCAGGGCTACGTGGTCAACGGGTCTCGGGGGGACCTGGCCCGCTACTTCGGCGAGAGCACCGCCGACGAATTCATCGTCGCCCTCAAGCCGGGAGCCGACGTCCGGGCCGAGGCCGAACGGCTGGAGGAGCGTTATGGCCGCAGCCGGCACATCGTCGTGGAGACGGCGGCGGACTTTCGGGCGCGCGTCAGCGACCTGACGGCCCAGGCCTTCGCCCTCTTCGATGTGTTGGGCCTCATCGGGGTCATCATCGCCGCGTTGGGGGTGGTCAACACGCTGATGATGAACGTCTTCGAGCGGCAGCGGGAGATCGGCGGGTTGCGCAGTTTGGGGATGACGCGGGCGCAGGTCGCCCGCATGGTGCTGGCCGAGAGCGGTGCGATGGGAGCCATCGGCGGACTTTTTGGCGTGGTCTTTGGTTTCTTCCTGTCGCAGGTGTTCTTGCTGGGATTACAGGTGATCGGGGGCTACACGGTGAACTACAGTTTACCCCCGATGGCGCTGGTCGTCAGTCTGGTCATCGCCTTGTTCGTGTCGCAGGGGGCGGCGCTTTACCCCGCCTGGCGCGCGGCCAACGTGCGGATCATCGAGGCCATACAGCACGAGTGAGGGAGCGGGAGCCGCGAGACAGGGCGACGAGAACCCCACCGCGCGGCCCCTCTCAGGTGACAGTCACTTTCAGAAGCTGGAAAGGCGATAGCGACTAATGTCGCGCCT
>JAJRXB010000369.1 GCA_024276515.1 Chloroflexota bacterium | reverse complement strand
TCTGCTGTGGCCGGTCTCCAACCTCTGCTGTGGCCGGTCTCCGACCGAGCCACCCACGGCTCTGCTGTGGCCGGCCTCCCGACCGGGCCACGACCTTTTCGGGCACGGTCACAGACCGGCCCGAGCGAAGCCTCTGCTGTGGCCGGTCTCCAACCTCTGCTGTGGCCGGTCTCCGACCGAGCCACCCACGGCTCTGCTGTGGCCGGCCTCCCGACCGAGCCACGACCTTTTCGGGCACGGTCACAGACCGGCCCGAGCGAAGCTGACGCCAGGGCAGGCCGACCGAGCCACCCACGGCTATTGCCCCATCACAGTCAGCAGGCGGGCATAGGCGTCGTCCCACCCGGTTTGGCCGGTCGGCTCGTAGGCGGTCATTTCGAAGGAATTACGGACGACTTCGCGCCCCTCCGCCAGCGAGGCGATGTGTCCCAGCGCCATCATCTGCATAAGGACGTTGCCGGCCGCCGTGGCCTCGACAGGCCCGGTAATCACCCGGCGACCGATCGCGTCGGCGGTGAGTTGAGACAGCAGCCGATTTTGCGTCCCGCCGCCGACGATGTGGACGGGCTCCAGGCGACGCCCCAGTATCTCTTCGAGTCGTTCCAGCACCCAGCGGTATTTGAGCGCAATGCCCTCCAGGGCACAGCGGATGATGGCTCCCTTGCTTTGGGGCACCGGCTGGTTCGTCGTCTGGCAAAAGGCGCGGATGCGGGCCGGCATGTCGCCGGGCTTGAGAAACTCGCTGTAGTCGGGATCAATGACGGACTGGAAGGGGTCGGCCTGGGCCGCCATCTGCGTCAAATCGTCGTACGAGAACGTTTCGCCCTGGCGCGCCCACGTGCGCCGGCACTCTTGCACCAGCCATAACCCCATGATGTTCCTCGAAAAGCGGAAGGTGCCGCACACGCCCCCTTCGTTGGTGAAGTTGAAGGCCAGGCTTTGCTCGTTGATGACCGGCGCCGGCAATTCGGCCCCCATGATTGACCACGTGCCGGAGCTGATCCAGGCAAAGTCCGAGCCTTCGGCGGGGACCGCCGCCACCGCCGACCCGGTGTCGTGGCAGGCAGGGGCGATGACCGGTGGGCCTCCCTTCGGTCGCAACCCAACCTCCTCGACCACCGACGGCAACAACTGGTCCAATACCGTCCCTGGCGGCACGATTTCGGGGAAAATGTGGGTGGGGATGTTCAGCCCTTCGAGCAGCGAAGCGGCCCACCCCCCCCTCGCCCCCCCCTGTGAGGAGGGGGGGAGGCGTGGGTCGTAACACTGGGTGGTGGTGGCATTGCTGAACTCGCACACCGCTCGCCCGGTGAGCCAATAGTTGAACAGGTCGGGCATGGTCAGGAAGGTCTCGGCGATGTCGAGGGCCGGCGAGCGGCGGATGACCATCGAGAGCAACTGATACAGGCTGTTGATGGGCATGAACTGAATGCCGGTCTGCTCGAATATCTCTTCGCGGGGCACGCGGCGGAATGCCTCCTCGAGCATGCCATCGGTCCGACTGTCGCGGTAGTGATAGGGGTTAGATACCAGCGCGCCGTCCCGGTCGAGCAGGGCGAAGTCCACGCCCCACGTGTCCAGGCCGACGCCGGCCAGGTTTTCTCCGTGCTCCCGCACGGTCAGCGCCATGCCCTGTTTTATCTCGGTCCAGAGCCGCAATACGTCCCAGTGCATACCATCTGGCAGGTACACCGGGCCGTTGGGAAACCGATGCACTTCCGAAAGCCGCAATTGCTCACCGTCGAATTGGCCGAGCATAGCACGACCGCTTTCCGCGCCCAGGTCGAAGGCCAAGAAGTTGAGTGGATGAGGCATTGTGATCTCTCCTTCTCGTATTCATCAAGGCTAAACCCGCGCCGGAATGGGGATTCCGGCGCTACGATTGCTCTGCAGCCCCGGAATCCCTATTCCGGGGCTTTTTCTCGTAGAAACGGCTGTGAAAAACCTATGCATCATTGTACTAAGTTATGAGCAAATGCGGGCGTTCCACCAACTGCACGACCCGATGCAAGAAACGCGCCGCCGGGCCACCGTCTACCAGCCGATGGTCGAAGGTCAGGCTCAACCACACCATCTGGCGCCCGACGACGTTATCTCCGATCATCACCGGCTGCCTTTTGATGCGTCCCACGCCCAGGATGGCACATTCCGGCAGGTTGATGAGCGGGGTGAAGGCGTCGATGCCGAACATGCCCAGGTTTGTCAGCGTGAAAGTCCCTCCTTGCAACTCATCGGGGGTGCATTGCCCGGCCTGGGCCCGCGCGATGAGGGATTGCGTGTCTTGAGCAAGCTGAAGCAGCCCTTTGCGATCCACGTCTCGCACCACCGGAACCAGCAAGCCCCGGTCTGTGTCCACTGCCAGGCCGACGTGTATCCGTCGCCACAATTTGACGGTGTCCCCATCCAAAGAGGCGTTGAGTTGTGGGTGATCGCGCAACGCCCGTCCCAGGATGTGCAGGAACAAATCGTTGTACGACACGTTCACCCCATCCTGGATCAACTGGTGGCGTAGCTCGACCAGGGCGGTGGCGTCGGCCTCGGCGGTGAGGGTGACGTGGGCGGTGGTGGTCGCGCTGCGGGCCATTCGCTCGGCGATGACTGCCCGCACGCCCCTCATGGGGACGAACTCAGCCGGCGTCGGCGCAGCCTCGGACGTCTGGATGGCGCGTTCCACGTCTTCTTTGGTGATCTTGCCGCCCGGACCGGTGCCGGTCACTTGATGCAAGTCCAGGCCGGCTTCGGCCGCCATCTTCTGCGCCACCGGGGTCGCTTTGGGGCGCAGACGGAGATAGGTGCGCACGTCCCGTTCGACGATGGCCCCTTCCGGGCCGGTGGCCTGTAATGCGGTCAGTGGGACGCCGTGTTCCTCGGCCAGCCGCCGGGCGCGGGGTGAGATGAAGATGCGATCTTGTTCCTCTGGCCCTCTGCTTCCCTGCTCCCCTGCGCCTCTGCCCCGCCGCTCCTCTGCCCTGCCTGCTACGACCTCGTCCGGCGCAGCGATGAGCGCGATGGGGCTCAGCACCTTCACCGCGTCGCCGGGCTGCGCCGTCACCCCGCGCAGCACCCCGGAGGCGGGCGCTTCGATGTCGAGGGTGGCTTTGTCGGTCTCGATGGCAAACAGCGGATCGCCCTGGACCACCACCTCTCCTTCGCTTTTGTACCAGGTGACCAGGGTCACGGTGTCCACTGTCTGTCCCAGGGGTGGGACCAATACTTCGGTAGCCATTGTGTCCTCCACCCCCTCCCCAGCCCTCCCCCTGCCAGGGGGAGGGTATGGGTGGGGGTTAGCCTGCTCGTTGAGAGAGTGTCCTGGTGCAGTTGGGCGTAATCCTTTAAAGTTCTTTGGGTAAAGCCAGACTACGCTACTTTGCTCAAAGCGGGTCTGTGACCCGCGTCTTTGGCAGGCCAGAGCCGTCGGGTCACAGACCCGCCGGGAGCAAAGGGGTGCACTTCAGACCCTTCTCGTTGAGAGAGTGTCCCTAGAAAAGGGATTTGACGGCTTCGACCACCCGCTCTTCGCCGGGCACGTAAAACTGTTCCATGACGGGGGCGAAGGGGGCGGGCGTGTCGGGCGCCGACACCCGCTTGATGGGCGCGTCGAGCCAGAAGAAGGCCTCCTCGGCGACGATGGCGGCGATGTCGGCGGCCCAGCCACCGGTGAGATTGTCTTCCTCCACGATGACCAGCCGGCCGGTCTTGCGCACCGATTCCAGGATCAACTCTTTGTCCAGCGGCACCAGGGTGCGTGGGTCGATGACCTCGGTCTCGATCCCATCCTGCGCCAGTTCTTCGGCAGCGGCCAGGGCGCGATACACCGTCAGCAGTTTGCCGACGATGGTGACGTCCGTCCCTTCGCGGCGGATAACTCCCTTCCCGATGGGAACCAGGTATTCCTCGTCGGGCACTTCGCCGATGGGACTGAGTGCTCCCCGCTCCGAGCGGGGACCTTTGCTGCCGTAGAGGAGTTTGTGCTCGAAGATGAGGACCGGGTTGTCGTCGCGGACGGCGCTCTTGAGCAGCCCTTTGGCGTCGTAGGCGGTGGAGGGAGCCAGCACTTTGAGGCCGGGGATGTGGGTGAAGAAAGCCTCGAGACTCTGAGCGTGCTGCGCCCCCCGACCGGTCGCGCCGACCGGCGCCCGCATCACCATCGGCACTTTCACCGTGCCGCCCGACATGTAAGTCATCTTGGCTGCCTGGTTGGCGAGCTGGTCCATCATGCAAAACAGGAAGTCGCCGTACTGCACGTCGGCGATGGGACGCAGCCCGGCCATCGCCGCACCGATGGCGACGCCGGCGATGCCGATCTCCGAGATGGGGGTGTCGAGGATACGCTCGTGGCCGAACTCGTCGGACAGACCCAGGGTGACGGTGAACGCGCCGCCAAATCCCCCTTTGATTCCGATGTCTTCACCCAGACAGAAGACACGGGGATCGCGTGCCATCTCCTCGCGGATGGCCTGGCGCAGAGCTTCGGCGATGCTCATCTTTGCCATGTCGGGTCTCTCCTGGTGGTCCGGTTTATGAATTTTTGGGGTACGGGCGTAGGGGTGAGGCATTCTGACCAAAGTCTTGCGCTGCGAAGTCCTTCGGTCCGTTAAAGGGGCCTGGCCTGGCGAACCTGACGTCGGGAATGCCTCGCCCCAACTCAGAAGACGTGTTTCAGCGCGTCGGTCGGCTCCGGCGGAGGGCTTTCTTCGGCGAAGGCGACGGCCTCGTCAATCAGCGCCGTCACCTCTTGCTCGATGGCGGTCAGTGTCTCGTCCGTCGCCAGGCCCTTTTCCTTGAGACGTTCAGCCAGGCGCGGGATGGGGTCTTTCGCCGCCCACGCTGTCTCTTCCTCCTGGGAGCGATAGGTGCGCGGATCGCTGCGTGAGTGTCCACACAGACGATACGTTTTGCATTCGATGAGGGTTGGCCCCTCGCCCTGCCGCGCCCGATCAATCGCCTCGCCGGCGACCTGATAGACGGCCTCCACGTCGTTGCCGTCCACCACCACGCCGGGCATGCCATAGGCAGCGGCGCGGTCGGCGACGTTCTCGATTTTGAAGGCCAGGGGGAACGGCGTCGAGGCGGCATACAGGTTGTTTTCGCAGACGTAAACCACGGGCAGGTCCCAGATGGCCGCCATATTCAGCCCTTCGTGGAATGCCCCCTCGTTGGCCGCACCGTCGCCGAAGAAACAGACGGCCACCCGGTCCGTGCCCAGTCGCCTGGCGGCCAGCCCCACCCCGGCCGCGATGGGGATGTTGGCCCCGACGATGGCGATGGCCGGGAACATGCCAACGTTGACGTCACCGACGTGCATCGAGCCACCTTTCGCTTTGCAGCAGCCGGTGCTTTTGGCGAACAACTCGGCCATAATCGCTCGCGGCGCGACACCTTTGGCGATGGCGTGACCGTGCGGCCGGTGAGTGCTGAGCAGGTAGTCGTCGGGGCGCAGGTGAGCGCAGACGCCGGTGGCGACCGCCTCCTGCCCGATGTAGAGGTGAAGGGTGGAGGGAATCCGCCCCTGCATAAAGAGATAGTTGCACCGCTCCTCGAAGCGACGGATGGTGAGCATGGTGCGGTACATGTCTAGCAATGGGGTCTTAGAATTAGACATTCATCTATCCCCAGTCAGGGAATTGGGAATCGGGGGATCAGGTAGCCGGCCCCGATTCCCCAATTCCCCGGCCCTCAAAGATTCTTCGGCGCGAATTTGGGATGGAAGTCTGGGCCGGCGTATCCCCACGGGGTTTTGGGCCGCTCGCGGATGCCCCACTGTTTGGCCGCTGCTCCGAATTCGGGGTATTTCTTGGCCGCCTCTTGCAGACTCATCCCTGAGAGGACGGCTTCGAATGCCTGTAGCCAGGCCATCGCGCCCGCTTTGTAGCCCATCGGGTGTCCGAGCATGCCCCCGCCGGCCGGCACGATGAAGTCGATGCCGTGCTCCTGAATCAGCACCTCGGCCAGGCCAGGGTACATGCCGGCCGATGGCATGGGCCAGGTGCGCTTGATATTGTGGAAGGGGGCTCGCAGCGTCTGCGACGTGCGCAGTTCTTCCTCCACCGAACAGGTCTGGAGGCTGGACCACAGAGAGGGAGAGAGCATCAGGTCGGCCCCGCTCAGACGACACAGCTTGGACAGCACCACCCAGCTAAACGTCTCGATCATGCCCAGCATGTGCGACGGGTGCAGCATGATGGGCACGTTGATTTCGGGATCGTCGGCCAGGTCTTTGAGGGTCGAGAGGCCGGCAGAATAGGCGAGCAACAGGCCGGTTGCCCCGGCGCGGACGGCACGGCGCGCCTTTTCGTGCACCCGGCTGGACTCGTCGGTGATGCTGACCAGATAGATGGTTTTCTCGCCGGTCTCTCGTTCCGCCTTGTCCAATGCCTTCAACACCGCCTCCAGCCGGGCGTCGAAGGGGCAGTTGTCCAGTTCGCTGCACATTTCGTCGTCTTTGCACAGGTCGGCGCCTCCCAACGCGCTCTGGTAGACCTGCGCTGCCGTCTCTTCCGGCGTCATGCCCATCTTGGGCTTGATGATTTGCAGGCAAAGCGGGCGATCATAGACACCCAGCAGGTCGCGCATGCCTTCGATGCCGAATTTGGGGCCGTTGAACTTGGCGGCGACCGACCTGGGGATATACACGTCCAGCAGGCGCACCTTGTCGCAGAAGGCGAAGATGTTGCCGGAGATGGAGAGGAGCAACATCGGCATATTCACGTTCACGTCCCAGGCAGCGGTGGGGAAGGCCAGTTGCACGATTGCCTTTTTCGTCCCCTTGGGGGCCGGGATTTCGTAGTATCCCAGCACTTTACTCGTCAGTCGCTCGCGCACCTCGGGCGTCTCTTCCTTCACTTCCATCCAACTGGCGGTCGAGCCTTCCAGCGCCAGTCGTTGCACCTGCCCCAGGTGGTCAACGAAGTCCCATTCGGGCTTGTTGTCTTCAATGTAGTAGGTTCCTACTACAAAGCGGTCCTCGTCCAGGCTCTCCCACATGTAGTTGAACATATGGGGGTCGTACAATTGTTTCGCCATGATAATCTCCTTGAGTTACTACTCAGCCTGCCGCATTCGCCCCGAGCTAATGACGTTTAAGAAATTATTTCGGTATACAAGCCGCCGGTCGCCTCGAGCTAACCCACAGGGTGCTTCGCTTAATACTACAACCGTAGATGCCCCAGGTGACTGTCACCTGTAGGGCTGTAGGTAAAGAGTCGCCTACGTCGTGCCAGACGATGGTCGCGAATTCCGACTATCTTTGCAGGTGACAGTCACCTTTTGCCCCCTCAAAATGA
>JAJRXB010000368.1 GCA_024276515.1 Chloroflexota bacterium | reverse complement strand
TCTGACCGCCGTCTGCGTTGGGGACTGATTTGCACCGCCCGCATCAACCGGGCGCTGATCCCCGCCATCCGCGCCTCGGATGGCTCGGAGTTGGTGGCCGTCGCCAGCCGCGACCTGGCCCGCGCCCAGGACTACGCCCGCCGGTGGGACATCCCCAGGGCTCACGGGAGCTACCAGTCCCTGCTGGACGACCCGGAAGTGGACGTGATTTACAACGCCCTGCCCAACAACCTGCACAGTGAATGGACGGTGAAAGCCGCCGACGCCGGCAAACACATCCTCTGCGAAAAACCTCTGGCCCTCACCGTGGAAGAGGTGGACCGCATGATCGAGGCCGCCCGTCGCAACCGGGTGGTGCTGCTCGAGGCATTCATGTATCGCTACCACCCCCAAACCCTCAAAGCGCAAGAACTGGTCAGACAGGGAGCCATCGGCCAGGTGCGGCTGGTGCACGCCATCTTCTCCTACACCCTGAACCGCCCCGGCGACGTGCGTCTGGACCCGGCCCTGGGGGGCGGCTCGCTGTGGGACGTGGGCTGCTACCCGGTCAGCTTTGCCCGGGCGATTACAGGCTCGGACCCGGTGGAGGTTTTCGGCTGGCAGGTCCTCGGCGAGAGCGGGGTGGACATGACCTTCGTCGGCCAGATGCGCTTCGCCGGCGGCACGCTGGCCCAGTTCGACAGCAGCCTCCAGGCCGCCTTTCGCTGGGGGGCAGCGGTGGTCGGCAGCCGGGGGACGCTGGTGCTGGACAATCCGTGGAAGCCGGGCGCGGCGCGGGAGCCGGTTGGCATCCGCCTGATACGTGACGAGGGCGAAGAAACACTGCCCGTGGACGACGTGGACGCCTATCTGTGCGAAGTGGAGGCAATGGCCGACTGCGTCCTGGACGGGGCCGCGCCTATCCTGCCCCTGTCCGACAGTCGCGGCCACGTGGCTACCCTCAATGCTCTGTACGAATCGGCCCAGACGGGCCGGCCCGTCTCTCTGCCTGAGTAATCGAAGTGGTAGTCACAGGAAGGCACAGCTATGCCCGAAATGCCTGGCCTCGTCGTCTTGTTCGGCTCGGGCGAAACCTCGTCGAGCGGGCGCAAGATTTTCGACTGGCTATTTCACCGCCTGCCCCCGCCCATCCGGGGGGCCATATTGGAAACGCCGGCCGGCTTCGAACTGAACTCGGCCCAGGTGGCCGGGCGAGTGGCCGATTTTTTGCGTCAGCGATTGCAAAACTACCACCCCCAGGTCACGGTCGTCCCCGCCCGCAAGCGGGGCACTCCCTTCAGCCCAGACGACCCGGAAATTGTGACACCTCTCTTGCGAGCCAACGTCATCTTCGCGGGGCCGGGCAGCCCCACCTACGCCGTCCGCCAGTTGCAGGATAGCCTGGCCTGGCACGTCCTGGTCGCCCGCCACCGCCTGGGCGCTGCGATTGTCTTTGCCAGCGCGATGGTGGTCGCCGTCAGCGCTCACGCCCTGCCGGTGTACGAAATCTACAAGGTGGGCGAGGACCCGCACTGGCATCGGGGACTAAACTTCTTTGGCCCCTACGGCCTCTCTCTGGTTTTCATCCCTCATTGGAACAACGCCGAAGGCGGCGCCGAGCTGGACACCAGCCGTTGCTTTATGGGACAGAGTCGCTTCGAGCAACTGCTGGGTATGCTGCCCCCTGATGCCACCGTGGTCGGAATCGACGAGCACACCGCCCTGGTGGTAGATTTGGGGGCCAAAACGTGCCAGGCGATGGGACGAGGGGGCGTCACTCTGCTGAGAGAGAGTGAAGAAGTGCGGATCGGCCGGGGTCAAAAAGTCGCCATCACCGAACTGGGCCCTTTCCACGTGCCGGAGCCCCCAACCGGCCTGCCGCCCGAAGTGTGGGAAAAGGCACAGGCCGCCCACACCGAGGCCGCCGCCGCTCCCGAACCGCCGCCGGAGGTGTTGGCCCTGGTGAAGAAACGAGAGGCTGCCCGTGCCCGCCAGGACTGGCCCCTCGCCGACGCCCTGCGCGAGCAGATCGCAACGCTGGGCTGGCAGGTGCTGGACACCCCGGACGGGCCACGGCTGGAGCCACGCGCTCACCCGTCACCCCCTTGACGAAAAAGGATAACTGTGATACATTATATTTGTCTATGCACACGTGTGCATTCTCCCGGTTGACCCCCAATTCGCAAGACAAGGAGCCAAAATGAATCGCTTGCGCATTGCCGTTGTGGGATTGGGACCGATGGGACAGGTCCACGTCGGCAACATCGTCAAATTGCCCAACGCCCGCCTGCACGCCGTCGCCAGTCGCCGCCCGGACGTGGCGCAAGAGGTTGCCCAACGCTATCACGCCGACCATCTCTACACCGACTACGACCAACTGTTCAGCGACCCCGACCTGGACGCTGTGGTCATCGCCACCGGGTGCGCCGAGCACCCAGAACACATCATCCAGGCCGCCCAACGCGGACTGCACATCTTCACCGAAAAGCCCATTGGCTTCACCCTGGCGGATATTGACCGGGCACTGGCGGCCGTCCGAGAGGCGGGTGTCCACCTGCAGGTTGGATTTATGCGTCGCTTCGACCCCGGCTACGCCGCGGCCAAACAGAAGATCGAAGAAGGGGCTATCGGGCGCCCCGTTATGTTCAAGTCGGTCAGCCGCGATCCCTTCTGGCCGGAGAAGCAGGATGGTCCCGGCTACAACACCACCTTTCTCGACCTGGGGGTGCACGACTTTGACCTGGCTCGCTGGCTGATGGGGAGCGAAGTGGCCGAGGTCTACGCCATTGGGCGAGCGCTGGTTTACCCCAAACTGGCCGAATTTGGCGACGTGGACAACGCCGTGGTCAGTCTTAGCTTTGAGAACGGTGCGCTGGGCAGCATCGACTTCAGCCGCAACGCCCGCTACGGCTACGACATCCGCGCCGAAGTGTTGGGCGACGAGGGCGCGCTGATGATCGGCGGCTTGCAGCAAACGCCGCTGCTCCTCCTCTCACGCGAGGGCATCACCCACGACGTGTTCCCCTGGTATCCCCAGCGCTTCGCCGATGCCTTTGTGGCCGAGTTGGTCGCCTTTGTGGACGCACTCCAGGCAGGACACGCCCCGGAACCGGGAGGATTGGACGGCCGCCGCGCCTCGGAAATCGGCCTGGCCGCCGTCGAATCCTGGCGCAGCGGCCGGCCGGTGAAAGTGGCGGACGCAATACGCAACACGTAATACGTGTTGCGTGTTGCGTATTGCATATTACGCCTGCGCCTTCGACACACTGGAACAACCATCGCAAAACAACAGGAGCACCTATGCACATCACCGGCATCGGCATCAACGGAGACGCGGGGCGACTGGACGGCGATCTGGCCCAGTTGGAAGAGGACCTGGCCTTCTTCCAGCAGTGCGGCTTCGAGGGGGTGGAGTTATCGGTCCACGGCCTGGATGTCATCATCAACGGGCGATTGCGGCAAAAGCAAGTGGATGGGGTGCGAGCCATCACCGAGCGTTTCGACTTCGTTTACACTATGCACGCGCCCAACCGGCTGAACCTGGCCTTTCCTCAAGCCGGATCGGACGGCACGCCCGAACTGAGCCACGAGCAGGATGTGTTCGTCGCCTGTCTCGACTTTTGCGCGGCGATTGGGGCCAGGGTGATGGTGTATCACAGCGGCCTCTTCGCCCTGCCACAGAGGCCTTTCCTGCCAGGGGAGACGAAGGCGTCTTTGCCGGATGGCGAGGCCCTGGAACGAGGACGGGAGCAAGAGGTGTCGGCGTTGCGCCAATTGATGCCCCTCGCTGCCGAGCGGGGCGTGGTGGTGGCGATGGAAAACCGCGACCCACACCCCTGGGAGGTGGCTGCCCTGGCACGCGCCGGTCTCCCCGCCGACCAACTGCTCAAATACCACGCCGGTATGATCATCCCTAATCTGGTGCGCCAGGTGGAAGCCGTGAATCATCCCAACCTGGGCCTCACCCTCGACTTTGCCCATCTTTTTTTGGCCGCTAATCACTGCGGATTTGACTACCTGGAAGCCATTCGGCAGGCCGCGCCGCACGTCCGTCACCTGCACGGCAACGACAATTTCGGTCGGTTGGGAGGGGCATACGACAGACTCATAGATCGCATTTCTCACGGCGATGGCGACCTGCACCTGCCCCCGGGTTGGGGTGTCATCCCTCATGCCGAGGCGCTGACCCAGTTGCCGGCCTACGAGGGCCTGTACATTTTAGAACTTCGCCCCCGTTTCCGCCATCACTTCCCGGAGGCCCTGGAGACGATGCGACACATCATCCGCGAAGCAACAGAATGAAACCACCACGGAAGACGAACGACAGAGAACAAGGGAATCATCGTCCGTCGTTCGCCCCCCGTCTTTCGTCCTTTGTCTGGATAAAACACAACACGAATCTGTCTGAATCAGGAGGTTATCCAATGTCTGACGTAACAGTGATTCCGCAAGGATTGATCCCCACCGAGCAACCAGACCTTTTCTTTGAGGACAACGCCGTTGGCCGGTTGAAGAAAGAGATTTGGGACGCCAGCGAAGAAGAGCTGGACGCCATTTTAGCCGAATACGGCGTCCCCTCCCCCTGCGAATGGGCCAGGCCGGGGGCCTACATTCAAACGACGCCACGCCACAAGCTCATCGAGAATCGGCGCAAGAACGACATCGTCTTCATCCCCATCGGCTGCACCGAGAACCACGGCATGCACCTGCCCAGCGCCACCGACACCCTCTTCGTCAGCCAGATCGTCGAAGGTGTGCGCCGCTACACCGAAAAGCATCGCGACGGACACGTGAACCTGGCTTTGCCCCCCCTCAACTACGGCTCACACCCATACCACCACCTGGGCATGCCCGGCACCGTCGTCGTCCGCGAAAACGTGGCCCGCGAGATGCTGATCGACGTGATGCTCGGTCTGTGGAACGACGGCTTCCGCAAGCAGATTCTCGTCAACAACCACGGCCATCTGTGGATGCTCGAATCCGCCATCCAGCAGTTTCAGAAACGATACCAACTGCCCGGCATCTTCCGGGTGATCGACTGGCACCGCGCCGTGCGCGAGATGTTCCGCACCAAAGAGCGGGGTGGCGGATGGGACACCAACTTCGTCCACGCCGACGAGTCCGAAACCTCGCTGGCGTTGCTCCTCTTCCCCGATATGGTTGACATGGAATACGCCGTGGACACCGAAGGCAAGGCATATCTGCCCGACGGCCACTTCGACAAGTCGGTGGACCCCTTCAGCCGCCCCAGCCGCTGGAGCGAAGGGGAAGGTCACTTCGCCATCGAACTGGCTGCCACACCCGAAGGGGTGGTCGGCAAGGCAACCCACGGCGACGCCCGCAAAGCCAAACGTCCCCTGGCCGCCATTTTGCGCTACCTGACCCTGATCAACGACGAGATTCTGTCCGTCTTCCCCGCCGGCACCGTGCCGCCGGTGGAAGAGGTCACGCTGCGCACCGAGGCCGAGATGGAGCCCTACCTGCGCGAACCGCAAAGCGAAGGTTGGAAGCCCGTCTACGCCCTGCCGCGCATCGGCCAGGATACGCTGGCATAGCGAATCAGTTCAGGTGACAGTCACTTCTGCAAGTGACTGTCACCTGAAAACAAGGACCTATGAAACTAGCCATCGTTCTTTCTACCCACGCCGCCCAATTTCAGGCCGTTGCCTTCAAAGGAGATTTTGAAGCCAACGTGGCCCGCATTGCCTCCTATGGCTACGACGGCGTCGAGCTGGCCATCCGCGACCCCAAGCTGGTGAACGCCGACGAACTGGAAGCGGTGGTCAAAAAGCACGGGCTGGAAGTGCCGGCCATCGGCACCGGGCAGGCCTGGGGCGAAGAGAGGCTCTCCTTCACCAGCGACGACCCGGCAGTGCGGCGCGCCGCCATCGAGCGAATAAAGAGTCACGTACCTCTGGCGCGTCGCTTGAACGCCATCATCATCCTGGGCCTCATCCGGGGCATCACACCGCCGGGCCAAAGCCACGAACAATCTATGGCCTACCTGGTAGAAGCGTTGCAGGAATGCGCGGCCGTGGCGGCGACCGAGGGGGTGCGCTTCGCGCTGGAACCGCTCAACCGCTACGAGACAGACCTCATCCACACCGTGGCCGAGGGGCTGGACCTCATCCGGCAGGTCGGCGCGGAGAACTTTGGCCTGTTGCTCGACACCTTCCACATGAACATCGAGGAGCCTTCCATCGAGGCCAGCATCCGAGCCTGCGGCGACCGCATCTTCCACTTCCACGTGGCCGACTCGAATCGCTGGCATCCGGGCGCCGGCCACCTGGATTTCCGGGGCATCCTGACCGCCCTGCGCGAGACCGGCTACGACGGCTACGTCTCCGGCGAGTTCATGCCGGTCCCCGACGCCGACACCAGCGCGCGGCGCGCCATCGAGTACCTGCGATCGGTGACGTAAATGTCACCGGGCTCGTATCAGTCGGGCACCACCTGCCAAAAGGCGAGGGCTTCCTCTATCCCTTCTATCTGTTCGGGTGAGATCTCCAGAAAGGTGCCGGTCGCTTCGGCCCCCACCTGGCCATCCGCCAGCCGGATCTCCCCGCGCGCTTCCAGCACACGTTTCTTCCTGCTCACCACCTCGCCGACTACCGTCAGGGGCTCCCCAATGGGGATGGTCCGCCGGAAACGGATGGTGAGCCGCCCCGTCATCATCCATCGCCCGGTGGCGATAGCCACGCGCCCCAGCGTTTCGTCCAGCAACGCGGTGACGATGCCGCCGTGCATCACCCCCGGATACCCCTGGTGCTCTTCGCGTGGCGTGAATCTTGCCACCACGCGCCCCTCGTCATCCTCGTAAAAGGCCATTTTCAGGCCGATGGGGTTCTCAAGACCACACACAAAGCACATCTGAGAGTTGGGTTGTTTCTTCATCGTGGTCCTCTTTTGCCTGAGATAAGTTTGCGAGTAAAATGAGGCAACCTGATTTTGTGTGAGGTGTTACCCATTGGACCCTCGTAATCGAGTAGCGTTGATCACCGGCGCATCTATGGGCATCGGCGCGGCGACGGCCCTGGCGCTGGCCGAAGCGGGCTGCCGGGTGGCCCTGGTCGCCCGCTCCGACGATGCCCTGGCCGCGTTGGCCGGAGAAATCCGCGACCGGGGCGGCAAGGCGCTCCCCCTCTCCGGCGACGTGACCAACCGGCCGGCCGTCGAGGCCATCGTCCGGCAAACCGTAGACACCTTCGGGCAGATCGACATCCTGGTCAACAACGCCGGCGTCGGCATCCACCAACCATCCCTCACCGCATCCTGGGCCGACGTGGAACGACTGATGGCTGTCAATTTGTATGGGCCGCTGGCCTTCATTCGAGCCGTCGTCCCGCCCATGCGCGAGGGAGGTGGCGGCCTTATCGTCAACGTCTCCTCCATCATCGGGCGGCGGGCCGTTCCACAGAGTGGGATTTACTGCGCCAGCAAAGCAGCCCTGGAACGGCTGGGCGATAGTCTGCGCCTGGATCTGGCGCCGGATAACATTCGCGTCGTTACCGTGTACCCCGGCGTCACCGACACCGGCTTCAACCGACACACCCTGAACTCCGACCGGCCCGGGCAAGCGAACGCGGACACGGAACCGCAGCCAGGCCGTATGCGGAGGACTCCGCCGGAGCGCGTCGCCCGGGCCATCGTGCGAGCCATCCGCCGCGAGCCGCGCGACGCCTACGCCACGCTCTTCGATTGGGCATTCGTCACCTTTTCCACCCTGTTGCCGGGCGTGGCCGACGCCATCCTGCGACGATATTTTGCCAGCCGCACCCGTCGCTAACTCTCTCCGTGAGGGGTATAAGCCCTGGCCCGGCGTAGGAGGCGAGGCATTCCGACAAAGGAGCCTGGCCTGGAGAACCCGACGGTGGGAATGCCTCGCCCCCGCAGATTCCCCTGGGCAAGGAGATGCCATATGGAATTCGAGCACGTCATCCTCAACGGCCAATTACGGCCCACCACCGAGGCGAAAGTCTCCCTGTTCAGCCCGGCGCTCTTCAGCAGCTTTGGCGTGTACGAAAGCATCGAAGTGGTCGAAGGCGTTCCTTTTCACCTGCACGATCACCTGTCCCGGCTGGCCGAGTCGGCCGAGATGATCGAATTGAACCTGCCTTACAGCACCTACGAGATCGCCGGCTGGGCCAGACGGCTGATCCAGGAGAATGGCAACCGGGATTGTTTGCTGCGCATCATCGCCCTGGGTGTGACTCAGGCTGAGGACGAGGCGCTGGTGGCTCTCCTGCCGCAACCTTTGCCCCGCTACCCCGACAGTTACTACTGGGAAGGGGCAGCGGCAATCACTTTTGAAGGCTCGCGCCCATTGCCGGCTTGCAAATCACTGAACACGCTGGTCAACTATCTGGCCCGCCGGCAGGCGATCCGGGCAGGCGTCCACGAGGCCATCCTGCGCACCAACGGCGAGATAACCGAAGGCTCGCGCAGCAACATCTTTGCCGTCCGCCGAAACGAACTCCTCACCCCACCATCTGATCGCGTGCTATCAGGGATCACCCGCGACATCGTCATTCGGCTGGCCCTCGAGGCCGGCTACCGGGCCTCGGAAGTCCCCCTGAACATCAGAGACCTCTCCCGGTTCGACGAGTTCTTCGTCACCAGCACCAGCATGCACATTATCCCCATCGTGCGTATCAGCGATGCCCTGGTGGGCGAGGGACGTGTCGGCCCGGTGACGACCGACTTGATGGACCGGTTCGAGCGATACCACCGCGAATACCTCGACAGCAGACGGTAGCTGTGGATCAAAAACGAACAGGTGTATCAGCGCGCGAGGGCTTTGCCTTCTCCCTCCCCCCAACCCCCTCCCTCTCCCAAATTGGGAGAGGGAGGGGGTGCAGGCGGGGGTGGGTGAGGACTTTGCCTCCTCTCGCCGCCAACACG
>JAJRXB010000367.1 GCA_024276515.1 Chloroflexota bacterium | reverse complement strand
GTGGCCGGTCTCGTGACCGTTTGCTGTGGCCGGTCTCTGACCGAGTCACTTGCGGGCACGGTCTGGAGACCGGCCCGAGCGGCTGCTGGTGCGGCCGGTCTCGTGACCGTTTGCCGTGGCCGGTCTCTGACCGAGTCACTTGCGGGCGCGGTCTGGAGACCGGCCCGAGCCAGGCTGCTGCTGTGGCCGGTCTCATGACCGTGCCACCCACGTTACCCCTAACCTAACCAGGCGAAGGACCAAGGAGAAATGAACGCTTCACCCAAGCAATATCCCATTGGAGGCATCAAACCTCACGGTGGTGAACTCGTCAATCGAGTTCTCACTGGCGAAGAACGAGAAGAAGCCCTGGCCCGGGCTCAAACGTTGAAAGGGCTGCAACTGAAATCGTTGATGAATTTATCGGACCTGGAGCTGCTGGCAATCGGTGCCTTCAGCCCGCTGACCGGCTTTATGGTGAAGGAGGATTACGACCGCGTGGTCGAGGAGATGCGTCTCCACAGCGGGTTGGTCTGGTCGGTGCCGGTGACGCTGGCCGTCACCGAGGAGGAGGCGACCGACATCGGCGAGGGGCAAGACATCACCCTCTGGCAGGACGACACGCCCCTGGCGATTATGGCCGTCTCCGAAAAGTATCGCCGCGACACGGCACGGGAGGCCAGGGAGGTGTATCGCACCGAAGACCGGGCCCATCCCGGAGTGGCCCGACTTTATCGCCACGGCGACGTGCTCCTGGGCGGTGACATCTGGCTTCTCAACTGGCCGCAGCCGCGCGAGTTCCCGGAGTTCCGGCACACGCCGGCCCAAACCCGGCGTATGTTCGCCCGCCGAGGTTGGCGGCGCATCGTGGGTTTTCAAACGCGCAACCCCATTCACCGCGCCCACGAATATATCCAGAAGACGGCGCTGGAGATCACCGACGGCCTCTTCCTGCATCCGCTGGTGGGCGAAACCAAAGCCGACGACATCCCGGCCGACGTGCGTATGCAGAGCTACCAGGTCATTTTGCGTGACTATTACCCGGCCGAGCGGGTGCTGCTGGGTGTCTTCCCGGCCGCTATGCGCTATGCCGGTCCGCGCGAGGCCATCTTCCATGCGCTGGCCCGCAAGAACTACGGTTGCACCCACTTCATCGTGGGCCGTGACCACGCTGGCGTCGGCAACTACTACGGCACCTACGACGCCCAACTCATCTTCGACGAGTTTGAGCCGGACGAAATCGGCATCACTCCCCTCTTCTTCGACTACACCTTCTACTGCCGCAAGTGCGACAGCGTGGTCTCGGCCAAGACTTGCCCTCACGGCAAAGAAGATTGGGTCTATTTGAGCGGCACTCAGGTGCGTCAGATGTTGGAGAGAGGCGAGATGCTGCCGAAAGAATTCACCCGGCCAGAAGTGTCGAAGGTTTTAATGGAGGGAATCCGCAACCGGCGGACCCAGGAGGCAAAATAATTCTATGCTTAAGTTTCTGCGTCGCAAGAAAGAGCGCAAAGTCTTCGTCATTGGGCTCGACTGCGCCGACCCGGACCTGGTCTTTGACCAGTGGCGCGACGAGTTGCCCAACTTTCGCCAGTTGATGGAGGCGGGGGCCTACGGTCCGCTGACCAGCAGCACCCCTTGCATCACTGTGCCTGCCTGGAGTTCGATGACCAGCAGCAAAGACCCCGGCGTCCTCGGCTTTTATGGTTTTCGCAACCGGGCGGATTACAGCTACGACAACATGACCATCGCTACCGGGTCGGTCGTCAAGGAACCTCGCGTGTGGGAATTGCTGAGCCAGGCGGGCAAGCAGGTGGTCGTGGTCGGCGTGCCCCAAACCTACCCGGTGAAGCCGGTCAATGGCTATCTGATCAGCAGCTTTCTCACCCCTACCGTCCAGCGACAATACACCTACCCCCATGAGTTTCGCTACGAGATCGACCGATTGCTGGGGGGGCGGGAGTACGAGGTGGATGTGCGCCAGTTTCGCACCGAGGACAAAGATTTCCTGCTGAAACAGATTTACGAGATGACCGAGAAGCGGTTCATCGTGCTCAAGCATCTGCTCAAGAACAAACCCTGGGATTTCTTCATGTTCGTCGAGATGGGCGTGGACCGCATCCACCACGGGTTGTGGCAATACATGGACCCGACGCACCCCAAATATGAGCCGGGCAATCCGTATCAAAACGCCATCAAAGACTACTACAAGTACATTGACCGGGAATTGGGCGAAATGCTTTCGGCGCTGGACGACGACACGGTGGTGATGGTGGTGTCGGATCACGGGGCCAAGAAGATGGACGGCGGCATATGCATCAACGAGTGGCTGCGCCGCGAGGGGTATCTGGTGCTGAAGGAAGAGCCGGTGCGGGAGGGGGACAGGCCCGTCCCCTTTGAGAAGGTGGAGGTGGATTGGGAGAAGACAACCGCCTGGGGCGCTGGTGGCTACTACGCCCGCATCTTCCTCAACGTGCAGGGACGTGAGCCCAACGGATTCATCCCCAGGGCCGATTACGAAAAGGTGCGCGATCAGATCGCCGCCGAGATCGAGGCCATCCCCGACCACGAGGGCAATCCCATCAACACGGTCTGCTTCAAGCCCGAGGCGATTTATCGGCAGGTGCGCAACGTTGCCCCCGATCTCATCGTTTACCTGGGCGACCTGCACTGGCGGTCGGTGGGCAGCTTTGGCTTTGATAGCATCTACACCTTCGAAAACGACACCGGCCCCGACGACGCCAACCACGCCCAGGACGGGATGATCATCTATTACGATCCCCGGCAAAATTTGGGCGGCAAGTGGCTGAGGGGGTTGCAGTTGATGGATTTTGCGCCGACGGTGCTCCACTTGATGGGGCAGCCGATCCCACAGGATATGCAAGGACAGGTAATGCGGCTATGACATTCTTTGGCGACGATGGCAAAAATAGTGGGTCAGCGGACCAGCGGGCCGGCGAGGGCTTCGTTTTGTGGTTCACCGGGCTATCGGGGTCGGGCAAGACGACGCTGGCCAAATTGATCGAGCAAGAGTTGAAAGCGCGCGGGGTGCGCGTCGAGCGGCTGGACGGCGACGTGGTGCGGCAGAGTCTCACCGCCGACCTGGGCTTTAGCAGGGAAGACCGTGACAAAAACATCCAGCGGGTGACTTTTGTGGCCAAGTTGCTCTCGCGCAATGGCGTGGGGGTGTTGGCCTCCTTCATCTCTCCCTATCGGGCCACCCGCGATTGGGTGCGGAGCGAGGTGACCAACTTCATCGAGGTTTTCGTGGACTGCTCGCTGGAGGAGTGCATCCGCCGCGACGTGAAGGGACTCTATGCCAGGGCCCTGGCCGGCGAGATCCCCGAATTCACCGGCGTCTCCGATCCTTACGAGCCGCCGCTCGCCCCGGAGATTCGCGTCGACACGGGCAAGGAGTCGGTTGAAGAGAGCTTCGCCAAAATTATGGGCTACCTGGAGGAGCGGGGATACGTCCCGGCGCGAGAGGTGGTCGGCTGAAACCAACCCGCAGAAGCAAAAGCAGCGCAGGTTCGTATGAGCCTGCGCTGCTTTTGTGTTGCGATGGGTGAAGCATTACCGGCCGCGCGGTGGGGCGATGGTGATCGGCGCGCCCACGTCGTACGTGTCGTACACCAGGTGTATGATGCCGCTGCCCGCAAACTGTTCGTCAAAGGTGCCTCTTCCGTCCAGGGTGTAGCGCACTACGTAGCCTCCATCCACGGCGGTGTAAATATCTCCGTTGCCGCTGATGGTGCCATTCTCAATGGGATAATCCTGCACCTGATAGATGTAATGGTGCGAGAGGACGCCGTTCACCACTTCGTCGGGCTCCACGCGCCGTGCCTGCGGCGCGTAGGGTAAAAAGTCGTCTGCCGCAAACATTTGCTCTTCAAATGGAAGCTCGGCCACACCCTCTGGAACCATGACCCAGGGTTGATTGCCCAATTTAAACCACAACCGGTCCTGAATCCAGATGACCTCTACCGTGTTGCTGGGCAGCGTCGAGGCCACCGTGCCCTCGATGCTAAGCGTTATGTGGACCGCCGACGCGCCCGTGTTCACCTCGGCGTTGTAATAATAGGTTCCCGCGTAGCCGGTGTCGCCGGTGAATCGGACCGTCATGCGCTGTCGAAAGGTCCCCAGGTGGCCTAATCCCTGGCCCTGGGGGTTGAGCGACGGCATCTCCAGCGGTTAGAGTGGCGCTGGCTCTGCGGGGGTTTCGGGCTGAGGCTCCGGGGTGGGGGGAGATGTCTCGCCGCTGGTGGCCGTGGATTCGCTCTGCTCCGCTGCCTCGCCGGTGGGAGCGGTTTCGGCCGGCGTGTCGGGCGGAGTTTCCGTTGGCGGGAGTGCTTCTGTGGGCTGGACAACCAGAGTTGCCGTGGGTGAGGGGGTGGGAGCTTTGCTCCCCTGCTCCGCTGCGGGGACTTCTGTGGCCGCGGGCGCCGGTGGCGGCTCGCCGACGTTGGTCTCGGTCGGTGGCGTATCCCCGATGGTGATTTGAGCGTTATCTGTGGTTACGTTGAGGCTGCACGCCAGTCCGCTCACGGCCAGGAGCAGGACGACGATCCAAACAGGGAAGAGAGAGATTCTGAGTCGCATCGAGCAATTACCTCCGGTTGGGCTGGTATCCCCTCGAGATGATTTTGACGAACTCATTTGGCTTCTTATGGGGCCTCTGTGCTGTTTATCAAAATCAGTCTGAAGGGGCGCTAGACCTGTTTCCCAAAAGTTTTTGGGTAATTCTTGCTCCCGTCGGGTCTATGACCCGACGGCTCTGGCCCGCTAAAGACGCGGGTCACAGACCCGCTTTGAGCAACATAGCGTGGTTGGGCTTTACCCTAAAAACTTCTGAAATCGTGGACTAGAATGTGGAAAGCTCCCCCAGTCTTCACTCCCTTATGCCCCGTTCCTCCCACGCCTCGCATCCATCCTATCATATCTGGTGAACGCTGGCAATAGTCCAAAAGGCCAATTCCCGCAATGATCTTTCTGGGTGCGTTCAAAACGGATTGAGAGCGTAGCCCGCCCCGGCGGGCCGGGGGGGCGAACCTACGTGTTCGCCCTGTGACGGGCAGACACATTGGTCTGCCCGTCTACAGAACACACCCTAATCTTATGATTCTGCGGCCAGGCGTTGTACGTGTTCCCAATCGGCGGGGGTATTCATATTGAGGAATGAACGGAAGGCCGGGTCGAAGCGGGCTACGTCGTCACGTTCCACGTATCGCACGCGCACGTCGTCGAAGAAGCCGGTAATCTTGAGCCGGTCGGCCAGCAGTCGCCGTTCGATGGGGTCCAAACATCCCTTGCCGTAAGTTGCGTACATCGTTTCGGGGAACTCCCGGATGCGAGGGATGACCACGTCGAAGCCAGGGGCCAGACTCATCAAGTAGCGCAAGAGGTCGGGGTTGAGGAAGGGCATATCGCAGGCCACTACCAGGCAATATCGGTGACGCGCAGCGCGGATGGCCGTGTAAATGCCTCCCAGCGATCCTTTGCCTGGATACACGTCGCTCACCATACGAAGCCCCAGGTGACGATATGGGTCGGGTGTGTTGGTGACGATGGTCACGTCGTCGCTCAGGGAGGCAACGCGCTGGATGACTCGCTCGATGACGGGACGTCCTCCCACCGGCAGGAATGCTTTGTCCTGACCCATGCGGCGACTCTGGCCGCCGGCCAATATGGCCACGCTAACCTTTTCCACGTTCATAACTTCACTTCGGACCAACCAAAAGCCAGCCCCTTTGTCCTCGTTGACTCGGGGCTGGCTTCTATTTGTGTCGCTTCCACTTCCAATGGACGCCGGGCAGAATTTACATGTGGGCTTCCAGATAGGCTACTGCCTCACCCACTGTGGTGATCTTCTGCGCCTCGTCATCGGAGATTTCGCCGCCGAACTCTTCCTCGAAGGCCATAATCAGCTCGACCAGGTCCAGCGAATCGGCTTCCAGGTCATCCCGAAAGCTGGCTTCCATAGTGACCTTGTCCTCGTCAACGCCAAGTTGCTCGACGATGATGGCCTTCACCTTTTCAAAGACTTCCTCTTTAGACATAAGAAATGCCTCCTTCTGAGCATAATTTTTTTGAGCAGTCACCTGGCGGATTTTACCAGCCATCGCTCAAGTTGTCAACGAAAAGCTTCGCGCTCACCCATAGGGTGATTACCCACAAATCGAATGTGCTGCGGCAGCCCTGTTGGAGTCGAGCCTTATGGTTTTTGACAAACAAACTCGGTAACGGAGATAGTAAACCTGCGCGCCCATCTCAGGGCGAACACCCAGGTTCGCCCCTACAGTTCTGGCGTTTTTTGTAGGGGGCAGGCTGGCGGCCAGGCCAGGGAAATCGCTTCTACAGGACGTTCCGCCGCGAAGTCCCCCTGCGTGGACCGGTTTTTAGCCCGCGTAGGCGGGCTTTGCGGCCGAAGGCCCTGTAGGGGCGACTTCAGTCGTTGAAAGGAGGCTTGACAAAACAAACATAGGCTGACGTTACTACTCAGGCATAGGTGCCAGGCACTTATCAAGCTGTCTTTTTGCCAGGTTGATAGCGCGTACAAGCTGATTTTGGCTCAAGTTATCTGCCAAAAGTGGCTGGCACCTGAGTGAAACGGCTTGACAAGCCTCTACGCCCCTGGTAAACTGCGTTGGCGCACGGGGGAGTCAGATGATCAAACGGCGCTCGATGCTGGCACTAATACCCTTTCACATAAACACCTGGCCCGTGCAAAAGTTACGGCAGATTTGAGGGATGTGGGATATTTGATGATCGAGCAGAGAAAAGCGGATCATATTCGGATCAACCTGGAGGAGGACGTGGGCTTCGACCGACTGACCACCGGCCTGGAGCATTATCGGTTCGTCCATCAGGCCCTCCCGGATTTGAACCTGGCAGACGTTGACCTCAGCACCTCTCTCTTCTGCAAGTCTCTGCGTGCTCCTTTGCTCATCTCCTCGATGACGGGAGGGACGGAGCGGGCTCATCTGATCAATCGGAACCTGGCCACCGCCGCCCAGGAGGCCGGCATTGCCATGGGGCTTGGCTCGCAGCGGGCGGCTCTGGAAGATCCATCACTGGCCGATTCGTTCCGTGAGGTGCGCCCGGTCGCCCCCGACGTTTTGCTCTTCGCCAACCTGGGGGCGGTGCAGTTGAACTACGGCTATACCGTGGACCATTGCCGGCGCGCCGTCGAGATGGTGGAAGCCGATGCCTTGTTTCTTCACTTCAACGCTTTGCAAGAAGCGCTCCAGCCCGAAGGTGACACCAATTTCGCCGGGCTGCTGGACAAGGTGGAGGCCGTGTGCAAAAATCTCGAAGTGCCGGTCGTTGCCAAAGAGGTGGGCTGGGGCTTCTCGCAAGAGACCGCCCGTCGCCTGGCCAACGCCGGCGTCGCTGCCATCGACGTGGCCGGCGCCGGCGGCACCAGTTGGAGCCAGGTCGAGATGTACCGGGCCGACACCGACGTGCGCCGACGAGTCGCCGCCACCTTCGTGGATTGGGGCATCCCCACCGCCGAATCCATCCAGATGGTCCGCCGGGGCGCGCCCCACCTGCCCATCATTGCCAGTGGCGGTCTGCGCAACGGTCTGGAGATAGCCAAAGCCATTGCTCTCGGCGCGCGACTGGCCGGCATGGCCGGGCCCTTCCTTAAAGCGGCGGTGGTTTCCCCCGAGGCGGTGTTGGAGACCATCGAAGTGACCATCACCGAACTGCGGGCCACGATGTTTTGCATCGGTGCGGCCTCTCTTGACGAGTTGCGTGACACGCCGCACCTGGTGCGCAGAACGTATCACGCTTTGTAAGCGTTCACCCTTCCCTGACAGGGAGGGGCCGGGGGAGGGTGGAATCTCGCCCGGAGAGAGATTCCGTCCGGGACGCAGGGTGTTTCTCCGGCCTCCCCTCCATTCCCACCCCATCCCCGGCGAGTTCAGGGGCGGACAGGTGGACGAAAAGTTGAAACCTCGTTTGGAAAATCCAAAGGATGAGGTTCGAAGGGAGCCGTAGGGGCGAGGCAGCCGGGAGGGAACTCTCAATTTCAGGCAGAATCTTTGGACCGGCTGCCTTGCCCCTACCCCGCCGGCCGTAGATTTTCCGAACATTCTCTCGGCCTGTCCGCCTCTGAACCCCTACGAGGTGGAGGGAGTGAGCGATTGCCACGTTTTTGCACAACCGAGGAGGACGCCCTTGACCCTGCAAGAAGCTCTGGACACATATTTGCCCCTCATCGAAGATGAGTTGCGCGCATGCATGACTCCTCCCGCCAATAGTCCTCCGGCCTTTTTT
>JAJRXB010000366.1 GCA_024276515.1 Chloroflexota bacterium | reverse complement strand
GATGTCATTGCGAGCGAAGCGACCCGCACCTGCGTGCCTGCGGTGGGGCAGGTGCGCAATCTCCGGCCTGCAATGCGGGGATTGCTTCGTCCGTTTCACTCCCTCGCAATGACATATCACTTACTTTTCTACCACTACCCCGTTTTGAATGTACCCTTACTTATGAAAACACGGTTCCTTGCAAGTTGCTCTCTGAGTTTTCATCCAGGTGGTTGTGCCGACGCCGCCACCAGTTCTTGAAAAGCCTCCACACTCGTGGGATGCTCCGGGTAGGCCAAAGACTATCTGGTCGCCGGGTGTATTTTTTCATCGGGAAAACGAGATAGCCATTGTCCAGGCCGGCACAATTCACCTCGTCGATTTCTGGCTTCAACGTATGCAATGTGTCTTGAAGACGATCGGTGTCGCCCGTGGCCAGGACACGATCGATCTCGGCCATCAGCCGGCGCGCCTGTTCAACGCAAGCCTCCAACTCCTGGGCGTAGTCGGCGGGGACGAGGTTGTGCCTGGCCCGCAGCCGGGCCAGCGCCACCGTTGCGTCGTAGGTGGCGCGGACGATGTCGTCGCGGGTCATCCACTCTGTCTCATAGTTTAACACATGTTTCCAGGTGGGCGCAAGTAGCGCGCGCCGATGTTCTGCCAAACTGCGGAAAAGGAGGCGATAGCCAGACCGCTCCGGCTGGTCAAACGCAATGCTGCCCGGGGCGAGGAAGGGGGCCAGCGGGGTGATAAAAGGTTGCAGCCGACCGTCGTCGCCCAATCGGCTCATCAGATCGTCGCAATAGGCCACCGTCGCCATCACCGAATCGTAGTCCTGGCGGGGCAGGCCAATGGCGAAACACAGCTCCACGTGTTCACACCCCAACGACAGGGCGTCGGCGATGGTTTGTTCCACGGCCAGGTTGCTATAATCTTTGCCCACCGCCTGCCGCACCTGAGCATCGTGTGAATCCATCGAGATGCGCAGGGCAAAGCGGGGCAAAGCGTCGGCCACGTCTTGCAAGAATTTACGGGGCACAGGCTGGAACAAACCCAGGCGAACCAGGCCAGGGAAACCACGCATCGCCTGCAAAAAGCAATAGGCATAGTCCATGCCGGCCTGAGTGACGTCGCCCGGCACGTAGACCGGGTCGTCGCGGTGGCGACGGACGTCTCGCAGGTCGCGCGCCAGGCGTTCGGGCGAGCGGTAGGCGGGCGCCTGCCGTCCGTGAAGCCGCCGATAAGTGTAGGCCGAGCCGCCGCAGGTGAGGCAATTTTGGGTGCACCCCCGCGCCATCAGGCCAACCGCAGCCGGATAGCTCATCTGGCAGATCAAGGCCCAGACCTCATCCCCCGAAGGCAAATCGTCCAGCGAAGTCAACGGCGGTCCCAGCGGATTCTCCACCACGTGCCCCGATCGGGTTCGCCAGGTGAGCCCAGGCACCAAATCGGGAATCCGTCCCAACGAGAGACATTCGAGCAAATGCAGCAGAGGGTCTTCAATCGAGTCGCCACGCAAAACGTAGTCAACCTGCGGATAATCCATCAACTCGCGGTGATAATAGGTGGCCGCGAATCCCCCCAGGATGACCGGCGTTTCGGGGTGAAAAGTCTTCACGATTTGGGCCACAGCCAGCGCACCTTGAGCGTGCGATAGCCAGTGAAAATCTATGCCAAAAGCGAGGGGGTTGAGGGCAGCGATAGCCTCGTCGGCGTCAAAGTGAGGATCGTCGAACATGTGCCTGGCCAGGTTCAGGATGTGAACCCGGTAGCCCACCTGCTCCAGGTATTCGGCCAGCGAGCTATAACCCAGCGGATACACATCGCCCGTAACGCCCCTCTGGGGAAAGGCAAGAGGAGCGGGCGACAGGTCAGCGATGGGGCCGTAAAGGATTGCTTCCTGTCGAAAGTCGTAAACGCTGGGCGGGTGAAGCAGCACCAGGTCGGGTTCAGACATCAAAGATGATCCTCGTCATCGCCGAGCAATTCGATAAGATAATCAAGCAAATCTGTTTCGGTGATAATGCCCACCAATCGCTCCTCGCTCTGAGGAGACTCCGCCGACACCACGGGCAACCCGCCGACTTTGTGATCGCGCATCAACCGGGCGGCGACGACCAGGGGGGCGTCGGCGTTCACCGTGATGGGGTTGGCGGTCATCGCCCCCCACACCTTCACCTGGTCTAAAATCAGGTCGTCGTACCAGCGCTCGCGCAAAACAAAGGGGGAATTCGCCGCCCGGCGCAGGTCTCGGTCGCTGATGATACCCACCAAACGCCCGGCGTGCCCCGTGCCGGGACGGTGCCCCGTGCCAGGACGATGCCCCGGGTCGGGACCATGCACCACCGGCAGCCGGCGAAAGTTGCCCTCGGCCATGCGGTCACGAACCAGACGCAACGAATCGTCTGGCATCACGGTGACCGGATCAGGGGTCATCACGTCGGCGACAGTTACCATAGTCGGTAGTCAGATGCCAGATGCCGGTGGTCTGTGGTCTGACCGCTGACATCTGATCATTGGCTTCTGATTACAAATAGCCCAGCTTGTGTGCAGCGTGGGTCAGTTCGTCTCGGAATTTGGGATGGGCGATGCGGATGAGTTCTCTGGCCCGTTGGCGCACCGTTTTGCCATGCAACGACGCGACACCGTATTCGGTCACAACGTAGTGCACGTCATTGCGCGTTGTGACCACCCCGGCCCCTTCGTCAAGCATCGGCACAATGCGACTGATGGTGTCGTTCCTGGCCGTGGAGAGAAAGGCGATAATGGGAAGTCCCCCCGTGGAGCGAGCTGCCCCCCGAATGAAATCTACCTGCCCTCCCACACCGCTGTAAAAACGGGGGCCGATGGAATCGGCGCAAACCTGGCCGGTGAGGTCCACCTGCAACGCCGAGTTGATGGCCACCATCTTCTCGTTTTGGGCGATGTTGAAGGGATCGTTCACGTAATCGGTGGGATGTAATTCGATGATGGGATTGTTGTGCACGAACCGGTAAAGTCGTTTCGAACCAAACAAGAAGCCGGCGATGATCTTGCCCGGGTGAAAAGTTTTGCGCGCGCAAGTGATGACGCCCGCCTCCACCATATCAATGACACCATCAGAGAAAAGCTCGGTGTGCACTCCCAGGTCTTTGTGATTCCCCAGGTTCCTCAACACCGCGTCGGGGATGCTGCCGACCCCCATTTGCAACGTGGCGCCGTCGGGGATCATCTCGGCGATGTGCTGCCCTATTTTCATGTGCAATTCCGAGCTCCCACCCTGGGGGGCCTCAGGCAGCGGGTTGTCTACCTCAACGATGTGATGCAGACGGCTGACGTGAATGAAGCTGTCGCCCAGGGTGCGCGGCATTTGCCGGTTGACCTCGGCCACAATGCAGCGCGCGGACTCGGCCGCCGGCTTGGTGGTCCCCACTTCGACGCCAAAGCTACAAAAGCCGTGTTCGTCCGGCGGCGACACCGAGATCAAGGCCGCATCTATGGGCAAGGTGCCATCGCGGAACAGGCGCGGGATTTCGGACAGGAAGATGGGGGTAAAGTCGGCGCGTCCCTCGTGCACGGCACGCCGCACGTTGGGACCGATGAAAAGGGCATTGTGTCGAAAGATACCTTCGTATTGGGGATCAACGTAGGGCGCATCGGCAAAAGTCAAAAGGTGGACGATTTCGACGTCGCGCAAGGGTGGCCGACCGGTCGTCTCCGTCGCGCGCCGGATGAGTCCTGCCACCAGCACCCTCGGCACCCCCGCCCCGCCCCCAATATACACGCGATCTCCCGATTTAACACAGGCCAGGGCTGTATCGGGGTCGGTAACTTTGCGACGATAAATAGATTCCCAGTTCATCCAGTAGCTCCACCTGTGCCGGTGCCGGCAGCGTGGGCGCCCGGGACAGACAGGCCGATCTGCCCCCTCAGACCACAACGTCTATAGATCAACCTCAACCTCACGCCCCAAAGCGGCTGCCACATCGGGGTGTGCCAGCTTGCCCTGATACAGATTGACCCCCCATCGCAGTTCTGGCTCGTGTCCAAACACGTCTGGCAGTCCATACGCACCGACGGCCAGCAGATAAGGCAAGGCGGCGTTGGTGAGGGCATAGCTGGCTGTGCGGGCCACGGTGGCCGTCATGTTCGGCACGCAATGGTGAATGATCCCCTCTTCGACGAACGTTTGATCGCGCAACGTGGTTGGCCGGCTGGTTTCGACGCAGCCCCCCTGGTCGATGGCAAAATCTATGACGACCGACCCGGGGCGCATGCGGCGCACCATGTCGCGGCTGACCAGAATCGGTGCCCGGCGGCCGGGGACCAACACGCACCCCACCAGCACGTCGGCAAATTCCACCACCCGGTCGAGATTGTATTCGTTGGAAAGCATGGTGGTGATCCGGCCGCCGAAGATGTCGTCCAGGTGTTGCAGCTTTTTCACGTTGCGGTCCAGAACCGTTACCTGGGCTCCCAGGCCGATGAAGGCGCGGGCCGCGTTGGAACCCAACACACCGCCCCCCAGAATCACGATCGCCGCCGGCGGCACGCCGGGGATACCGCTGAGCAAGATGCCTCGTCCGCCGCCGCTGTTCATCAACAGTTGCCCGGCGATGATCGGCGTCAAGCGTCCGGCGACCTCGCTCATCGGCAACAGCACCGGCCGCAGCCCATACTCCTCCTGGATCATCTCGTAGGCAATGGCCGTGATCTCCCGTTCGACGAGCGCCTCAAGCAGGTCGGGCGACGCCACCGAAAGGTGCAAGAAGGAGAAAATAGTTTGCCCCTCTCGAAACAGCGGGTGCTCCTGAGCAGCCGGGCGGGTTACTTTCACCACCACGTTGGCACGACCATAGGCCTCGGCCGCCGAGTAGACGATTTGAGCGCCAGCGCGGCGGTAGTCCTCGTCGCTGAAGCCGGCGCCGATGCCGGCGTTCCGCTCCACGTAGACGGTGTGCCCGGCCCGGGTCAGGGCCAGCACGCCGGCCGGCGTCAGCCCCACCCGCATTTCCAGGTCACGAACCTCTCTGGGGACGCCAAACTCCATAATGTGCCAGACTCCTTCGACTTGTCTTTCTCCGAGCCTCACCTCTTCCGGCGAGGGGGCGGTGGTTCCGGCAACCTGACCGGTTTGCCGTTCAGATAGGCGTGAATGCTATCAGCCGCCCGGTGGGCAGATGCGATGGCGGTGATGACCAGGTCAGGCCCGTGGACGTTGTCGCCGGCAGCGAACACTCCCTCGCGGGTGGTGGTCCCCAACTCCTCATCGGCCACGATCAAACCCCATTTGTGGGTGGCCAGGTTCTCCGTCTTCTCGCCGATGAACGGGTCGGGCCAATAGCCGATGGCCAATATCACCGTGTCCACTTCCTGGATGAACTCCGAGCCTTCGATGGGTATCGGGCGCCGGCGACCGGACGCATCGGGCTCCCCCAACTTCATCTTGATGACCTTCATCGCCTTTACGTGCCCGCTCTCGTCGCCGATGAACTCGACCGGCGCCTGCAAATATTCGATATTCACCCCCTCTTCCAGGCAAATGGCCCGTTCCACTTTGTTGCCGGGCATCTCCGCCTCGGTCCGGCGGTAGACAATCGTCACCTCCTCCGCCCCCAGACGGACCGAGGTGCGGGCGCAGTCCACGGCCGTGTCGCCACCGCCGATGACCGCCACCCGGCGGCCAATGACCGGCTTCTCTCTCTTCTCGGGAGGGAGCATCTCCGGCGGCACGTTGGCGCGAATCAGGTAATCGGTGGATTTGTATATCCCCTTCAGGTCTTCCCCCGGAATGTTCATCGAAGCCTCAACCCCTGCCCCGGTTCCCAGGAAGACGGCGTCGTATTCTTTGAGCAAATCATCTACGGTGATCGCCTCACCGATGCGGGTGTTGGTGATGAACTTAACCCCTGCAGCTTCCAGGTCGTGGATTTTATGCAACACGACGTTCTTGTTGAGCTTGAAACTGGGAATACCGTAAATCAACACACCGCCCGGCACCGGCCACGCCTCGTACACCGTAATCTCGTGTCCCTTCTTGACCAGGTCCTCGGCCACCGTGATGCCGGCCGGGCCCGAGCCGACGACGGCAACCCGCCGGCCGGTCTTCTCCTCGGGAACCTCGATGGCCAGCGCTCCCGCCCGCCGGGCAACGTCGGCCACAAAAGCCTCGAGCTTGCCGATGGAAATCGCGCCGCAATATTTACCCAGCACGCACCCTTCCTGGCAAAGATTGGGGCACACGCGACCGCACACCTCGGGCAGGGGACTGGTAGCAGCAAAGACTTTGGCCGCCCCGATAAAATCGCCCTGACTGATGAGCCACAGCGCCTCGGCCACGTCGTTGCCGGCCGGGCAACTCGACATACACGGTTGAGGGTCGGGACATTGCAGGCAACGCAGTGCCTCGGCCCTGGCCGTCTCTTCGTCGAAACCCAGGATCACCTCTTCGAAATCCAAAACGCGCTCTTCAACTGGTCGCTTGGCATACTTGACCGGTGGTTGACGGACCCGTGCTTTGCGGTCAATGTCTCGGTAGCCAGTTTCAGAACTCATAGCCTCCTCCATTGAGTCAGAGATCGGGGAATTCGGGAATCAGGAATCGGGGAGCTTCTGCTCCCCTTTGATTTCCCAAACCCCGGATGGAAAAAGAAATCGGGACGCCCTTGTCTCATTATCAAGTATAACAAAAGGTGTCCCGAACTGTCAGTGACAGATGTCATTGAGCTATGCGACAAAATTCATCAGCTTTCACCCGGTGGGTTCCATCTCGGCCTCTCCATCCGCGCCGTTTCCTTCCGGCACCGCCTCCACCCGGACGGCACAAACTTTGTATTCCGGGATCTTGGCCTGTGGGTCCAGGGCTGGATTGGTGAGGAAATTGGCCGCCGACTCGGCGAAGTGGAAGGTGGTGAAGATCAACCCCGGTTCCACCCGGTCTGTCACCTGCGCTTTGGCGATGATCTCACCCCGGCGCGAGGCAACTTTCATCAACTCGCCGTCGCCGATGTTCGCTTTTTCGGCGTCTTTGGGATGGATTTCGACCAGCGCCTCGGGATACATGGCTTCCAGGCTGCGGGCACGGTGGGTCATCTCGCCGCCGTGCCAGTGATAGAGCACACGCCCGGTGGTCAGCACCAGTGGATACTCGTCGTCGGGCAATTCGTCCGGCGGCACGTGATCCATCGCCACAAAGCGCCCCAGGCCCCGGCTGAACTTACCCACGTGCAAGATGGGCGTGCCCGGGTGATCTTCGCCGGGGACGGGCCATTGCGGAGTCTCCCCCGCCTCCAGCCGCCGATAGGTGACGCCGGCGTAGATGGGGGTGAGGGCGTTGACTTCGGCCATCACCTCGGCTGCCGATTCGTAGTCCCAGCCGGCGTGGGGCGCGTCCGGGTCGGGCGACGCCGCGCCCAGGGCGATCATCCGTTTCGCCAGTTGGGCGATGATCCACGAATCGGATTTGGCCTCGCCCGGCGGCTTCACCGCTGCCCGCACACGCTGTATCCGCCGCTCGGTGTTGGTGAAGGTTCCCTCCTTCTCGGCGAAACTGGCCGCCGGGAGGATCACGTCGGCGAACTGGCAGGTCTCGGTGAAGAAAAGGTCCTGCACCACGATGAACTCTGTCTGCTGGAGCGAGTAGCGCACGTGGTTCAGGTCGGGGTCGCTGACCATCGGGTTCTCGCCGATGACGTACAGGCACCGCACCGCCCCTTCTTCGGCTGCCTTCAACATCTCGGTGACGGTCAGCCCCACCTGGTTCGACAGGGGCATGCCCCAGGCACGCTCGAATTTTTCCTGGATGGCCGGGTCGGTCACCCGCTGGTAGCCGGGGTAGACGTTGGGCAGGCCGCCCAGGTCGCAGGCCCCTTGCACGTTGTTCTGGCCGCGCAGCGGGTTGACGCCGCCGCCGGGCACGCCCATATTGCCCAGCAGCATTTGCAGGTTGGCGCAGCTCATCACGTTGGCCACGCCAATAATGTGCTGGGTGATGCCCATGGCGTAGAGCAGCGCGCCCGGCCGGTTTTCGGCCAACATACGGGCCGCTTTTTCGATGTCTTCGGCCGGGACGCCGGTGATCTCGCTGACGACCTCCGGCGGGTATTTTTCGACCACCGCCTTCAGTTCCTCAAAGCCCTCGGTCCGTTCGGCGATGAAGGCTTCGTCGTGCCAGCCTTCGCGGACGATGACGTGCATCAACCCGTTGAGCAAGGGGATGTCGGTGCCCGGCCTGTGACGCAGATGCAGGTCGGCGTAGTCGGCGATGTCGATGCGACGCGGGTCGGCCACGATGAGCTTAACGCCGCGACGTCGTTTGGCCCGCCGAATTTTGGTGCCGATGACGGGGTGCTGCTCGGTGGTGTTGCTGCCGATGACGAAGATACACTGGCTCTCTTCGGCGATGTCCCGGATGGAGTTGGTCATCGCGCCGCTGCCAAAGCTTGTCACCAGACCGGTGACGGTGGCGCTGTGTCAGAGACGGGCGCAATGGTCTATGTTGTTGGTTCCCAACACCTGTCGGGTGAATTTGTTGAAGAGGTAATTTTCTTCGTTGGTGCACTTGGCCGAGGCGAAGACGGCAAAGGCGTCGCCGCCGTGCGCCTTTTTGACCTCGGTGAATTTACGAGCCACGACGTCCAGCGCGGTGTCCCAGTCGGTTTGAATGAAAGTGCCGTCGGAGATTGAGGGCTGGGGACCAGAGGCTGGGGGCTGGACGTACTTTTCGGCCACGGTTGCTATCTGCCAATTGCCGTTTGCCACCTGCTCCTCGACTTGCTCTGCGCCCAACCACTTGGCGCGCACCAGGGGGCGGGTCAGCCGGTCGGGGTGATGCACGTAATCGTAGCCGTAGCGCCCCTTCACGCAGAGCGACATGCCGTTCACCGGGGCGTCGTGGGCACTGGTGACGCGCACGATCACCCCGTCGCGCACGTTCAGGTCGAAGTTGCAGCCCACGCCACAGTAGGAGCAGGTGGTCCGCACTTTGGTTAGCTGACTGACGCGCCCCGCCCCCAGGCTCATCTTATCGTAAAGCGCACCGACCGGGCAATAAGCCACGCATTGGCCGCAACTTTCGCAGCGGGCATCCAGCAAAAACTGATCTGCGCCGGCAACGAGCTTGGTCTTGAAGCCACGGTAGGCAAAGTTCCACACGTCACGGTTCTGAATTTCGTCGCATGCGCGGATGCAACGCGAGCAGAGGATGCATTTGTTGCGATCGATAAAGATGAACGGATTGGGATCTGGGTCGGCTTCGTAAGAATGGCGGACGCCGCGGTGCTCGGGCCAGGCCACACCGTAATCGTAGACCAAATCCTGCAACTCGCAGTCGCCGTTCACCTCACACACCATGCAGTCGTTGGGATGATCGGTGAGCAGCATTTCCAACACAAATTTGCGAGTCTCGCGCGCATCTTCGCTCTCGGTGTCCACCACCATGCCCTCGAAGACGGGCGTGGTGCAGGCAGTCTGCAATCCCCGCGCTCTCTCCACCGACACCACGCACATCCGGCACGCGCCCACGTTGGTTAAATCGGGATGATGGCAAAGGGTGGGGATGGAAATGCCTGCGTAGCGGGCAGCCTCTAAAATGGTGCTCCCGTCGGGAACCGTTACCTTTTGACCGTTGATGGTTAGCGTTACATCCATATCTTCACCCCCAGGGACGAGGCGGCCGCTTCGCCCCTACTTGACGATGATGGCGTCGAATTTGCAAACCAGGCTGGGGCCGGTCTCCCCTGGCCTTCTGCCAGGACAGGCCGACCGCGCCCCCCTGGGCGAAGCAGCGCTTCGCCCCTACCAGACGATGATGGCGTCGAATTTGCAAACTTCCATGCCCGGGCTGGGGCCGGTCTCCCCTGGCCTTCTGCCAGGACAGGCCGACCGCGCCCCCCCTGGGCGAAGCAGCGCTTCGCCCCTACCAGACGATGATGGCGTCGAATTTGCAAACTTCCATGCACAAACCGCACCGTTCGCACAATTCCGGGTCGATGACGTGCGGTTGACGTTTTTCTCCGCTGATGGCGTTGCTGGGGCAATTTCGCATGCAAACCATACAGCCGGTACAGAGGTCGGCCACAATTTCGTAGGTGATCAAGGCCCGGCATTTTCCGGCCGGGCAACGCCGATCTTCGATGTGCGCCCGGTATTCTTCTTCGAAATGCCGCAGGGTGGATATAACCGGCGAAGGGGCCAACTGTCCCAAAGCGCACAAGGACCCTTTCTCCATCCCGGTTGCCAGTCGCCGAATTTCGTCCAGGTCTTCAAGTTCTCCCTCGCCGGCGGTAATGCGTTCCAAAATCTCCAACATCCGGGTGCTGCCGATGCGGCAGGGGGGGCACTTGCCACAGCTTTCGTCGCAGACGAACTGCATAAAATATTTGGCAAATTCCACCATGCAGGTCGTCTCGTCGGCGACGATCATGCCGCCCGAGCCCATCACCGCGCCGGCAGCCCGCAACGAGTCGAAGTCCACCGGGGTATTCAGGTGCGCCTCCGGCAAACACCCACCCAGGGGGCCGCCGGTCTGGACCGCTTTGAATTTCTTCCCCAGGGAGATGCCGCCGCCCACGTCGTAAATGATTTCGCGCAGAGTGATTCCCATGGGCACTTCGACCAAACCCGTCCGGTTGACCATCCCGGTGAGGGCGAAGACGGCGGTGCCGGGGCTCCCTTCCGTCCCCAGGTTTTTGAACCACTCCGCGCCCAGGCGGATGATGCGAGGGGTATAGGCATAGCTCTTGACGTTGTTCACGTTGCTGGGCCGGCCCCACAGTCCCGAAACGGCGGGATACGGGGGTCGCGGCCAGGGCTGACCTCGTTCTCCCTGGATCGAGGCCATCAGCGCGGTTTCCTCGCCACAAACGAATGCGCCCGCCCCTTCTTTGATGAGGATGTTGAATCCAAAGCCAGACCCCAAAATGTCCTCGCCCAACAGGCCCAGTTCTCTGGCTTGCGCCAGCGCAATTTCCAATCGCCTGATGGCCAGGGGATATTCTGCCCGGCAGTAAATGTATCCGGTCTCGGCGCCGATGGCGTAGCCGGCAATAATCATTCCCTCGATCACAGAATGGGGGTCGCCCTCCAGCACCGAGCGGTCCATAAAGGCTCCCGGGTCCCCCTCGTCGGCATTGCAAATGACGTATTTGGGCCACTTTGGTGTTTTGCGAGCGAATCCCCACTTCACGCCGGTGGGAAAGCCGCCACCGCCGCGACCGCGCAGCCCCGATCGGGTCACTTCTTCGATCACCTCTTCCGGGGTCATCTCGGTCAGCACGGTCTCCAGGGCTTTATATCCATCGAGCGCCAGATAATCGTCGATGGATTCGGGATCGATCAATCCGCAATTGCTCAAAACAATCCGGAGTTGTTTCTGATGGAAGGCTGTTTTCTCCTTGCTCTCAGGATCGACAAAACTCAGCGAGTGGAGGGCGCGTCCATTGGTTTGGATGACGGTCGGGGCCACTTCACCGACGACGACACTTTTGCGAAGGGGCGCTCCATCAAAATAGGAGGCGAAGATCTCTGGCACGTTCCTGGCCGTCGCCTGGCCGTAGTTCACGCGAGGCTTCCCTCCGGCTTGCAGTTCGACCATCGGTTCGTAGGAGCACATCCCCACACAGCCGACCTTCCCCACGACGGCGTTTAGATTTCGCTTTGCCAGTTCTGCTTCAATCGCCGCCAGGGTATCTCCTGCGCCGGCGGCCAATCCGCAGGTTCCCATACCGACGGTGACGTAAACGTCGGCGTTGATCTTTTGCAGCCAACGCTCCCTGGCCTGTTCTCTTCTGACGGCGAGGCTGCCAGTTGCTATTGATACCATGTGGCACTCCCCTTATCGTGTATCACCCGGCACCGATTTGCTTCTTCACCTTGCGCAACAACATCTCCTGCCGAATGCGTCCCATCACCTGGTTATCGAGGACGGCCACCGGAGCCAATGCGCAAGAGCCCATACAGTAAACAATCTCCACAGTCAACTGGCCATCATCGGTGGTCTCGCCAGGGCTTATGTTAAATTCTTCCTCGACGGCGGTCATCAAAACGGGCGTCCCTTTCACGTGACAGGCCGTCCCATCGCACAGTCTGAGCACGTGTTTGCCTCTGCGCTCCAGGTAAAATTGGGCGTAAAAGGTGGCCACGCCGTAGACCTTTCCTATCGAAACTCCAAGCCTGTCGGCG
>JAJRXB010000365.1 GCA_024276515.1 Chloroflexota bacterium | reverse complement strand
CGGCCCGGATGACACTGAGTTCGGCAGCGTGGAGAGCCTGGCTGACGCCAGGAAATGCGGCGATCTCTTCGAACAGCACGCCGACGAAATCGACGGCATCCTGGTCACGCTGCCCAACTTTGGCGACGAGCGAGGCGTGGCCAACTCGATTCGCTTCTCCGGTCTCGACGTGCCTGTGTTGGTCCACGCCTTTCCCGATGACGTCCGGCAAATGACCATCGAGAATCGTCGCGATAGCTTCTGCGGCAAGATGTCGCTTTGCAACAACCTCAGGCAGTACGGTATTCCCTTTACCCTCACCCGACTGCACACAGTTGCTCCCGAGTCCGACAGCTTCCGCCAGGACGTGCGCCAGTTCGCTGCTACCTGCCGGGTGGTCGGGGGGTTGCGGCGACTCCGCATCGGCGCGTTGGGGGCACGCCCGGCCGCTTTCAACACCGTCCGCTACAGCGAAAAGTTGCTGGAACTGGCAGGCATCACCGTCGAGACGCTGGACCTGTCGGAGGTGTTCGGGCGCATCAACCACCTGGCCGATGATGACCCCAGGGTGCAAGCCAGGCGGGCCGAGATTGAAGCCTATGCCAGGACGCAAGGCGTCCCAGATGGGGCGCTGAACAAAATGGCCAGGTTCGGGGCGGTGGTGGACGGTTGGATGGCCGATAACGATCTCAACGCCACCGCCATCCAGTGCTGGACGGCGATGGAGGAATATTTCGGCGTGGTGCCCTGCACCCTGATGAGTATGATGAGCGACGGCCTGCTGCCCAGCGCCTGTGAAACCGACGTGGCCGGCGTGGTGGGAATGTACGCCCTGCAACTGGCCTCGGGGCAACCCAGCGCCCTGGTGGACTGGAACAACAACTATGGCGACGATCCCAACAAAGGGGTCGTCTTTCACTGCTCCAACCTGCCGGCTCAAATCTTCACCGACGTCCCTGTGATGGACTACCAGGCCATCATTGCCGGGGCCGTGGGCAAAGAGAACACCTTCGGCACAATGGTCGGTCGGGTGAAGGCCCAACCATTCACCTACTGCCGTGTTTCTACCGATGACGCGGCCGGCAAAATCGCCGCTTACGTCGGAGAGGGTGAATTTACCACCGACCCGCTCCAGACCTTCGGCGGCTATGGCGTGGTCCGTATCCCCAACTTCCAGGGCTTGCTGCACCACATCTGCGAGAATGGCTTCGAGCATCACGTGGCCATCAATCAGTCTCTGGTGGGCGGCGCCATCCGCGAGGCGTTGGGCAAGTATCTGGGTTGGGACGTTTACTACCACCAATAGGGCGAGAGCAGATGGACGAAACCGAAGACAAGCTCCAACGACAGTCACACCCGGCCCGGCGCACGCATCGCCGACGTCTTTGGAGGTGACCTGATGGGCAAATATGCCATCGGTGTGGATTTCGGCACCGAATCGGGCCGGGCAGTGCTGGTAGACGTGGCCGACGGTCGTGAGCTGGTGACCTCAGTTTATCGCTACGCCAACGGCGTCATTGACGAGAAGTTGCCCGGCACCGACGTCCGACTCGAGCCCGATTGGGCACTGCAAGACCCCAATGACTACGTCGAAACCTTCAAACAGACCATCCCGGCCATCCTGGCCGAGAGCGGCGTTGATCTAGCAGACGTGATCGGTATCGGCATCGACTTTACCGCCTGCACCATGCTCCCAACCACGGCGGATGGCACCCCTCTCTGCTTTCTGCCCGAGTGGCGGGAGAATCCTCACGCCTGGGTCAAGCTGTGGAAGCACCACGCCGCCCAGCCTGAGGCAGACAAGATCAACGAGGTGGCCCGCCAGATGAGCCAGGCCTGGCTCGAACGGTACGGGGGCAAGATTTCCAGCGAGTGGTTCTTCAGCAAGGTGTTGCAAATCCTGGACGAAGCGCCTGAGGTGTACGACGCCAGCGACCGGTTGATCGAAGCAGCCGACTGGGTGGTGTGGCAATTGTGCGGTGAGGAGAAGCGTAATGCCTGCACCGCTGGCTACAAGGCTATTTGGAGCAAAGCCGATGGCTTCCCCGCCCGCGAGTATTTTGCTGCCCTCGACCCACGCCTGGCCGACGTGGTGGACGCCAAGATGTCGCGCCAGGTCTATGCCCTCGGCGAGCGCGCCGGCGGGTTGACAGCCCAGGCCGCCGGGTGGACCGGCCTGCGTGAAGGGACCGCCGTCGCCATCGCCAACGTGGACGCGCACGTCACCGTGCCGGCGGCGACCGTGGTGGAGCCGGGGCGGATGGTGATGATTATGGGGACTTCCATCTGTCACATGGTGCTGGGCGAGGAGCCCAAAGTCGTCGAGGGCATGTGCGGTGTCGTTGAAGACGGGATCATCCCCGGCTTGTTTGGCTTTGAGGCAGGTCAGAGCGGCGTGGGCGACATCTTTGCCTGGTTCGTGGACCATGGGGTGCCGCCCGAATATCACGTCCTGGCCAGAGAGCGGGGGATTGACCTGCACCGATTGCTGGAAGAGGAGGCGGCCAAGCTGAAGCCAGGCGAGAGCGGTCTGCTGGCCCTTGACTGGTGGAACGGAAACCGCTCGGTGCTGGTGGACGTGGACCTGACCGGCGTGCTGCTGGGCATGACCCTGGCGACGACAGCCCCCCAAATCTACCGGGCGCTCATCGAAGCTACCGCCTTCGGCACGCGAGTCATCGTCGAAGCTTTTGAGTCGGGTGGTGTGGCGGTGGAGGAGTTGGTCGCGGCCGGCGGTCTGCCTGAGAAGAACAAGCTCCTGATGCAAATCTACGCCGACGTGACCGGTCGCGAGATAAAGGTGGTGGCGTCGGCCCAGGCCCCGGCGCTGGGATCGGCCATGCATGGGGCAGTGGCGGCTGGGCGAAGGGCAGGTGGCTACGACACCATCGCCGAAGCTGCGCAGAAGATGGCACACCTGAAGGAAGAAACCTTCCGCCCCGTCGCCGGTCACAACGCAGTGTACGATCAATTGTACGCCGAGTACGTGCGCCTGTACGACTATTTCGGTCGAGGGCAGAACGACGTGATGAAGACCCTCAAGCGTATCAAAGCGGAATCGTGGGGGGCCGGGTCCTGACAAACAGACCACCTGAAACGTCTGAGAGTGTGTTTTAAAAATGCTCGTAGTAACGACTTCAGTCGTTTTAGGCTTCGTAATGCAAGCAATCAACGACTGAAGTCGTTACTACCAATGCGTAGATTGCGACTTTCGAAACGCACTTTAGGGGAGGTAACCGTTCAACGGGGAGGTAAAAATCATTCCGGTAAAGCCTTGCGAAGGTTTGGAAATGCTTTTGGAAAGCAAAACCACTCCCTATTTAGGGCATATGAGCGTCACAAAGATCCCTCTCGAAACCTTCGCAAGGTTGCCCCGCTGAACGCTTACTAGGGGAGTACCGTGCTGGAGCGACTGAAAGAGGAAGTCTACCAACTTCACCTCGAACTGCTGCGCAACAACCTGGTCACCTGGACCTCCGGCAATATCAGCAGCCGGGACCGTGACAGCGGGTTGGTCGTCATCAAGCCCAGCGGCGTGCGTTACGAAGCTTTGCGCCCCGAGCATATGGTGGTGGTGGATTTGAGCGGCCACGTCATCGAAGGGAGTCTCAAACCTTCCTCTGACACGGCCACGCACCTTTACGTCTATCGGCATCGCCCCGACGTCAACGGTGTTGTGCACACTCACTCACCCTACGCCACGGCCTTTGCCGCCGTGGGCAAGCCAATCCCGCCGTTTTTAACGGCCATCTGCGACGAGTTTGGTGGTCCAATCCCAATCGGTGGCTTTGCGCCGATCGGTGGTGAGGAGATCGGAGAGGAACTCGTCCGCGCCATTGGAGATTCTCCTGCTATTCTTATGCAAAACCACGGCGTGTTTACCGTTGGGCCCTCGGCGGAAGCGGCGGTCAAGGCAGCCGTGATGGTCGAGGACGTGGCTCGCACCATCTGGCTGGCAATGCAAATCGGCGAACCGTTGTCTATCCCCGACGAGTCGGTCGCCAGACTGCGGAAACGATACATGGAAGAGTACGGACAGTAGAATTGTTCCCTTTTAAGCGAAAGCAGGTGACAGTCACTTGAACTGGCGCAAAAATGGGGTGATTTTTCAAATTCTGACCTGACAATTGTGCCAAAAGTGACTGTCACCTCAGCACACAACTCTAATAGACGAATCGTCGGAGATCTCTCCCCTCGTAGGGGGAGATTCCGCCCTCCCCTGGCCCCTCCCTGCCAGGGAGGGGTGAACGAACGCTTACCTCTCGGAAAGTGCCCGAAGGCGCTCCCGGCCCCCGTCTCCGGGGGCGTCGATGGCGAAGCGGGCGGAGTGAGCATCCCCGGCGAAGTGCCCGAAGGGTGATGCGAACGGCACTTTTCGAGAGATCTCACCTGAGTAAAGGAGGTGAACTATGGCAAATGATGGGAGGCTGTCGGGGAAACGATCCCTGGTCACAGGATCGGGAACCGGCCTGGGGCGGGAGATCGCACTGGAATTCGCCCGCCAGGGAGCCGATGTTGTGCTCCACTACTCCAAGAGCGCCAAAGGCGCGCACAGCGCCGTCGAGGAGATCCAGGGCATAGGCCGACGTGCCACCGTCTTTCAGGCAGACCTGAGGAGGGTCGAAGCGTGTTTCGATCTGGTGGACAAGGCCGTCGAGTTCCTGGGTGGGATTGACGTCCTGATGAACAACGCCGGCATCACCGCGTCTCACAACTTCCTCGACGTCGAGCCTGAGGATTTCGACCTGCTTTACAATGTCAACGTTCGCGGTCAGTTCTTCTGCGCGCAACGTGCTGCCAAACACATGTTGGCCCAGGAACGTAAGGGCGTCATCATCAATATGACCTCCATCCACGGTTGCTCCGGCTTTGTCGGTCACTCGGTCTACGATGGGACCAAAGGCGCCATCTGGGCCTGGACCCGGCAACTGGCCGTCGAACTGGCTCCGCTGGGCATCCGGGTGAACGGCATCGCCCCTGGCTGGATCGTCGTCGAGAGTCATTTCCGACAAATCCGCAACTTTGATCCAGAGACGGTCGCCAGGCAGATGAGGGTGCCCTGGCAACGACTTGGCAAACCAATCGAAGTCGCCAAAGCCTGCGTCTACCTGGCCTCTGAGGAGAGCGACTACATGGTGGGCCACGTGATGATCATTGACGGTGGCGTTACGGCCAAGACCTCGTTGCCTCTTGAAACTCTGGATGCTGAGTGGGGAGACCTGAGTAATGAGTGACGTTGTGGACCTGGACAAGGCATTGTTGCGACAGCTTTACTGCCGCATGCGGCTCATCCGGCGTTTCGAGGAGACCGCGGAGGAACTGTATAAACGGGGCACCGTCGTTGGGTTGTTGCACCTCTACATCGGCGAGGAAGCCGTCGCCACCGGTGTTTGCCTGGCGTTGAATGAAGACGACTACATCACCAGCACCCATCGGGGACACGGCCACCTCATCGCCAAAGGGGGCGACGTTAAACGCCTGTTGGCCGAGTTGTGTGGCCGGGTGACCGGCTACTGCCGGGGCAAGGGTGGCAGCATGCACGCCGCCGACCTGAGGCTGGGCATCCTGGGCGCAAACGGGATTGTCGGTGGCGGGTTTGGCATTGCCACCGGCGCGGCGCTGTCGGCCAAAAAACGCAACTCGGGCCAGGTGACCGTTTGTTTCTTTGGCGACGGGGCGGCCAACCAGGGTATTTTTATGGAAGTGATGAACATGGCTGCCTTGTGGCAATTGCCGGTGGTCTACGTGTGCGAGAACAACCATTTTGGCGAGTACACGCGCTTCGACGAGGCGACGGTCGCCAGCCAGCCCATCGGCGCTCGCGCGGCCGCCTTTGGGCTGCCGACCGTCCAGGTGGACGGCAACGACGTGATCGCCGTTTACAAAGCGGCCAAAGAAGCGGTGGACCGTGCTCGCGCCGGCGGTGGCCCCGGTTTTATCGAAGCCCGCACCTACCGCCTCCGCGGTCACCACATGGGCGACGTGGGTTTCGGCCGCCGCTATCGCACCAAAGAGGAACTGGCCGATCGCTGGCGGCAAGAGCCTGTGGCACGCTTTCGAGCCTGGCTGCTGGAGAACCAGGTGTTTTCGGAGTCGGAGCTGGCGGAGATCGAAGCCACGGTCGAGGCAGAGATGCAAGAGGCCGTTGACTACGCCAATGGCTCACCGGTGCCCGACCTGACCGAGTTGACGGAGCACGTTTATGCCTGACACACGAGAGTTGACCATGGCCGAGGCTATCCGCGAGGCGTTGGCCGAGGAGTTGAGCCGTGATCCGACCCTCTTTTTGATGGGCGAGGACATTGGACGGGCCGGCGGCGTGTTCAACGTCACCGCGGGGTTGCAGGACGAGTTTGGCAAAGACCGGGTGATGGACACCCCCATCTCAGAGGCAGGTATCGCCGGATTGGCCGTGGGTGCAGCCCTGACCGGCATGCGGCCCGTCGTGGAAATCATGTTCAGCGACTTTCTGACCCTGGCGATGGATCAAATCGTCAATCAGGCGGCCAAGCTGCACTACATGACCGGCGGGCAGGCCCGGGTGCCGCTGGTCATCCGCACCGGGATGGGGGCCGGTCGTGGCGCGGCGGCGCAACACTCGCAGAGCTTGCAGGCATGGATGGCCCATATCCCCGGCCTCAAAGTCGTGATGCCTGCCACCCCCTACGATGCCAAAGGACTGCTCAAATCGGCCATCCGCGACGATAACCCGGTCATCTTTCTGGAAGACAAGATGAGCTACAGCCTCAAAGGGCCGGTCCCCGGCGAGGACTACACCATCCCGCTGGGCGTCGCCGACGTGAAGCGCACCGGGCGCGACGTGACGCTGGTAGCCACCTCCAGCATGGTCCAGGTGGCCCTGAGCGCAGCCGAGGTCCTGGCTGGCGAAGGGGTCAGCGCCGAGGTGGTCGATCCACGCACCCTGAAGCCGCTGGACAAAGAGGCCATCCTCGAATCGGTCAAAAAGACCGGGCGGGCCATCGTGATTGACGAGGGGTATCTGAGCTATGGGGTCACAGCCGAGATCGCTGCCATCATCGCCGACGAAGCCTTCGACTACCTCGATGCGCCGGTCAAACGCATAGGCGGGGCCGACGTGCCCGTCCCAATGGCGCCGGCGTTGGAGGCGGCGACCATCCCCAACCGGCGGCAGGTGGTGGAGACAGCCAGGGGACTGTTTGGAAGGTAGAAAGCGGCCGCCGGCGCCCACTTGACGATCACCGACATTCTGATTAAAGTTGTTCCTAAACAAATATGGGCTGAGGTGACAGTCACTTTTGGCACAACTATCAGGTCAGAATTTGAGAGATCACCCCGTTTTTTGCGCCAGTTCAAGTGACTGTCACCTGCCTTTGCTCAACATTCATCGGGGACACCACTCGGGGGTAGACGGTGAGAATAAGCAATCTGCGATCGTTGGTGATGGGTACACCCTGGCGCAACCTGACCTTTGTGGTGTTGGAGACAGACGAGGGGCTGACCGGCGTCGGCGAGGTGCGCATGCTCAACCGCACCGATGCCCTGCTGGGTTACCTCAACGAGGCAGCGCCGCGCCACGTGCTCGGCCAGGACCCCTTCGGCACCGAGACCATTTTCGAGCAGATGTATCGCCACGACTTCGGGCGGGCGGGTGAGATTGTGATGAGCGCCATCGCTGCCGTCGAGATCGCCTGCTGGGACATCGTGGGCAAGGCGCTGGGCCAGCCGGTCTACCGGCTGATGGGGGGAGCCGTGCGCGACAGGATCAAGGCCTACGCCAACGGCTGGTACACCGTCGAGCGGACGCCAGAGGAGTTCGCAGCCGCCGCCCGCCGGGTGGTCGAGCGGGGATACCGCGCGGCCAAGCTAGACCCCTTTGGTGCCGGATTCTACGAGCTGGAGCGCGAGGAGAAGCTGCGGGCAATCTCTTTGGTGGAAGCAGTGCGCGACGCCGTCGGCCCCGACTTTGACATCTTCGTCGAAATGCACGGTCGTTTCAACCCGGCGACCGCTATCGAGTTGGCCCGGGAACTGGAGCCGTTCAAACCTGGTTGGATCGAAGAACCTGTGCCCCCTGAGAACTTGCGGGCGCTGAAGAAGGTGTCCGAAAAGGTGAATCTGCCGGTGGCTACCGGTGAGCGGTTACACACCCGCTACGAATGTCGTGAGCTGTTCGAGTCCCAGGCTTGCGACATCGTACAGGTTGACGTCACCCACTTTGGCGGCATCGCCGAAGCGCGCAAGTTGGCGGCCTGGGCCGAAGCCTATTACGTGCTCGTCGCCCCGCACAACGTCTGTGGGCCGGTGGGCACGGCGGCTGCCCTCCACCTGGACGCCTGCACACCGAACTTCAAGATTCAGGAGCACTTCAACGACTTCGCCGACTCCTGGGTGAAGGAGGCGGTGACCGGCTCCCCAGAAGTCGTGGACGGCTACTTCAGTCTGCCTCAGGGGTCTGGACTGGGTGTCACGCTGAACGAAGATTTCGTGGCCGAACACCCCCGACAGGCCGTTCACTTTGACTTGTTTGTGGAGGATTGGCACAAACGCCAGGCGACGGACTGATCTGTTGGGATGTGGTTTATGGACGTAGTGACCCTGGGTGAAACGATGCTCCGCTTCAGCGTGGGCGATGGGCAAGGCCTGGAGGCGGCAGGCACGTATCGGGTGGACGTCGCCGGCGCCGAGTCAAACGTAGCGATCAACCTGGCGCGGCTGGGACTTCGGACGGGGTGGGTGTCGCGCCTGCCCGACAACCCGCTGGGGCGTAAAGTGGCCAATGACCTCCGTCGACACGGCGTGGACGTGTCGAGTCTGATCTGGGCCCCGGGTGAGGAGCGACAGGGAGCTTTCTTCGTCGAGTTTGCCCCGTCTCCGCGCGGCACGCAGGTGATCTACGACCGGGTCGGCTCCGCTTTCAGCCGCATCCAGCCCGATGGGGTAGATTGGGCCTACGTGCGGGCCGCTCGCTGGCTGCACCTGACCGGCATTACCCCTGCCCTGGGCCCCGGCCCGCTGGCGACCGTCGAGCGAGCCATGGCCGAGGCGTCGGTTGCGGGGTTGACCATCTCGTTCGATGTGAACCATCGGGCCAGGTTGTGGTCGGCGGAACGGGCGGCAAAAGGGCTGGCTCCCCTGATGTCGAAAGCCGACGTTCTGATCTGCGCCTTGCGCGACGCCGTTGCTCTCTTCCGCGCCCCCGAAGACGCAGAAGGGGCAGTCATCGCTTTGCACCGGCGTTTTCGCCCAACGATAACCCTCGTCACTCTTGGCGACCAGGGGGCCATCGCCTTCGATGGCGAACTTCACAGGCAGCCAGCGTTGCCGGTCGAGACGATTGATCCCATCGGCAGCGGCGACGCATTCGCAGCGGGCTTCATTGCCGGTTATCTCGAAGGCGGCGTGGATCGAGGGTTGACTTTTGGTGTGGGGCTGGCGGCGCTCAAACGCACCTACCGGGGAGATGTGACGTGGGGCTCTCGTCGACAGCTATTGGCAGCCCTTGATCAAGCTCAGCGCGGCGTTGTGCAAAGGTAACCGTTCAGCCAACGCGACTGAAGTCGCCCCTACAGGGCCTTCGGCCGCAAAGCCCGCCTACGCGGGCTAGAAAACCGGTCCACGCAGGTGGGCCTCGCGGCGGGCCGCTCTGTAGGAGCGATTTCAATCGCCCGAAAACTGAAGTCGTCCCTACAGG
>JAJRXB010000364.1 GCA_024276515.1 Chloroflexota bacterium | reverse complement strand
CCTGTGCCGCACCCCAGGTGCACCCGTGCCGGGCACTTCGGCAGGCAGACCCGCTTTGAGCAAGTACAAGGGCAAGGTGCTTGCTTCGTAACCAGGCCCCGATGTGGCCCGGTCGGGAGACCGGCCACAGCCACGAGACCGGCCACAGCCACGAGACCGGCCACAGCCACGAGACCGGCCACAGCCGCGAAGAGTCGGTATCCTGTCAATGCTCGGGTCGGTCTCCGACCACATCCGATGAGACGCGAGGATCGCTATGGCTTCTACTTCTCAAGCGAAAGAACGCACCACTTTGTGGGAGCGACCCCTGTGGCGTGTGGTCGCCCTCAACTGGGAACTGGCCCTCTACGGGCTGATTTTCGTGCTGGCGGTGACGACGCGCTTTTACGATTTGAGCGCCCGCGCTATCAGCCACGACGAGAGCCTGCACGCACTCTGGTCGTACAAGCTCTACAACGGGGAGGGCTACCGTCACGACCCACTGATGCACGGGCCGATGCTCTTTCACGTCACCGCCTTTCTTTATTTCCTGTTCGGTGACAATAACTTCGTCGCCCGCAGTGGGGTGGCGCTCTTCGGCGTGGCGCTCGTCGTGCTGCCCTATTGGTTCCGCCCCTGGCTGGGACGGCTGGGCGCGCTGGTCGCTTCGGTCTTCATCCTCATCTCACCGGCCATCATGCAATACAGCCGTCACCTGCGCCACGACGTTTTCAACGCGGTGTTCACCGTGCTGATGTTCATCGCCCTCTTTCAATATTTGCGCGCCCGCGAGGAAGGGGACGAGAAACGGACGTCGCGCTGGCTCATCATCGGCGCGGCGGTAGTCGCCCTGTCGCTGACGACCAAAGAGGTGGCTTTCATCCACGGGTTCGTGGGTTTCACCTTCATCCTCCTGATGAGTATGTTGGAGGGAATCGACGCTGCACGCCGGCGAACCATTTTCTTCGGCGGGCTGGTGCTGCTGGTGGTCGTGGGGGGGATCATCTTGTGGCTGACTTTCGGCAACGCCGGGAGCCTGCCCCGCGAGGTGGACCAACTCAACCCCGCCCAGCGGGTGATCGAATCCCTGGCCCCGGCCAGTGAACGTCTGGCCACCAACCCAGACCTGACCCGCGATCAGCATGGCAAGTCGGTGTGGAAGTTCATCCAGTTCGCCGCGCTGATAACGGGACTGCTGTTTGCCGCGTCCACGCTGGCGCCGAGTGTGGCCCGCCGCCCTTTGATGACCGACGCCGTGCGCTCCATCCCGATGAGAACGCTGGGGGTGGCGGCCCTGCTCGGTGCGATCCTGTTCGCCATCTTCTATACCACCTTCTTCACCAACCCCTACGGCCTCGTCTCCGGCACCTGGGGGGCGGTGAGCTATTGGCTGCGCCAGCAAGACGTGCAGCGAGGCGGTCAGCCGTGGTATTACTATCTGCTGCTGTTGCCGTTGTACGAATTCTTGCCCCTCCTCGTGGGGACGGCGGGCGGCGTGTGGTATCTGGTGCGGCGGGTCGGCGACAGCCGTCGGCCGCCGGCTTCCAACCCTCAGCCCTCGGCTCTCGACCGATATTTCGTCGCCCTGCTCATCTACTGGGCCCTCGACGCCCTCTTCATCTACAGTTGGGCGGGGGAGAAGATGCCCTGGCTCACCGTGCACCTGACGCTGCCCTTCATCTTCCTCGCCGCCTGGACGGTGGACCGGGGGCTGCGCGACGTGGACTGGCGGGAGGTGTGGGCGCGAGGCGGAGCCATATTTGCCCTGTTGCTGCCACTGGTGGGGGTGGTGCTGGTCACGCTCGTCAGCGTGCGACCTTTTCAGGGCAAATCCCTCTTCGACCTGCGCGACACCGGGCAGTGGCTAGGGTCGTTGGTGGTGGCCCTGATTCTGATCTACGCCCTGGTGCGTTACGGCCGGCGGCTGGGGAGGTATCTGGTCGGCCGGGTGGTCTTTGCCGTGGCCGTGGTGATCCTGGCGCTGCTGACCTTCCGCTTCGCCTGGATGCTCTCTTTCATCAACTACGATTACGTGAGCGAATATCTCTTCTACGCCCACGGCGCGCCCGACGTGACCCTGGCCATGGGACAAATCGAGGACATCTCGCGGCGAACGGTCGGCGACAAGCAGATCAAAGTGGCTTACGACAACGATTCCACCTGGCCGTTTGAATGGTACTTCCGCGAATATCCCAACCGCGCCTACTACGCCGACAGCCCCAACCGGGAGCAACTCGATGCGCCGATTGTCATCGTCGGTTCGGCCAACGAGAGCAAGGTAACACCTTTCCTGGGCGACCGCTACCAGCGCTTCAACTACCGGCTGGTGTGGTGGCCCATCGAGACGTACAAAGACCAGTCACCCAAAAAAATCTGGCACACCTACTTTTACCCGGACCTGAGTCGGGCAGAAGACGAAGCGACACGGCAGGCGTTGTGGGACGAAATACGACAGAATCGAAAAGAGTTGTGGAACGTCGTCTTCTACCGCCGCCACGAGACGCCGCTGAACGAGTGGCCCTACGTTCACCGCTTTTACATGTACGTCCGCAAAGACGTGTTAAACGAGTTGTGGGACTATCGGGTTGGCCCTATTGCGCAAGAGGAGATCGAGCCTTACGCCGAGGGCTACCGGGAGATACGGGCCGAGCGGGTCATTGGCAACGTCGGGTCGGGGGAGGGCCAATTCTCCACGCCCCGGGCCATCGCCATCGGCCCGGATGGGCTGCTGTACGTGGCCGATAGCGGCAACAACCGGGTCCAGGTGCTCGACGCCGAGGGGAACTTCGTCCGGGCCTGGGGAAGCGCCGGCAGCGGGCCGGGACAGTTTCAGGAGCCGTGGGGAATTGCCGTCAGCGACGCGGGCCGGGTGTACGTGTCCGACACGTGGAACCACCGGATCCAGGTCTTTGACCAGGAGGGGAACTTCCTCTTCACCTGGGGGCGCTTCGCCGACACCAAAGGCGAACCCGACGGCGAGCCAGGCGTCTTTTGGGGACCGCGCGACGTCGCCCTGGACGCCGACGGGAACGTGTACGTGGCCGACACCGGCAACAAACGGATTCAAAAATTCACGCCGGATGGGGAATTCATCGCCCAGTGGGGCGGCGGGGGCGTGATCGCCGGCCGCTTCGAGGAGCCGACCGGCATCGCGATTGGTCCCGACGGCAACATCTACGTGGCCGACACCTGGAATCGCCGCGTCCAGAAATTCTCGCCCGATTTCACCCCCATCGCGCAATGGCCGATTCAGAGCTGGGAGAGCGAATCGGTCGTCAACAAGCCATACCTGCGCGTGGACAGTCAGGGCAACGTGTACGTGAGCGACCCGGAACGCTATCGGATTCTCGTCTTCAACAGCCAGGGTGAGTTCCTGATGACTTTCGGCCAGTATGGCTTCGACACCGCCTCCTTTGCCCTGCCACTGGGCATGGCCTTCGACGCCGACGACAACCTGTACGTGGTCGACTCCGACAACAGCCGGGTGCTCAAGTTTGCGATGGGTGGGGAGCAGTAGATTGGGGATTGGGGGTTGGGGGTTGGGGGTTGGGGATTGGAGACGAGAGACTGGGGACTGGAGATTGGAGATTGGGGATTGGAGACGGGAGACCGGATTTCGCCACCTCGCTGAGAGCGTGCCTGAAAAATACTCGTAGTGACGACTTCAGTCGTTGGTTTTAGGTATCATTGGGTCAAACAACGACTAACACTTGCACCGTACTGCGGCGCAGTGCAGGTGAGTCGCTACTACGGACACCTAATCCCGAATTTTCAGACACGCTCTGATTTGCGGTGGTCTCCCCCATTCGTGTTGATACATTTCTTCACCGCAGAGTCGCGGAGTTCGCAGAGCTTTTATTAGATTTTCGCAGCGTCCTCTGCGCCTCGGCGGTGAAAGGAAAGCCCTCAGTTCACGTCAACACGATTGAGGGAGACTGCCTGATTTGCCCATTTGAGATTTGACCAATGATACGAGCCGTATTGCTTGACCTGGACGACACGCTCCTGGACAACGACATGGAGCGATTCTTGCCACCCTACTTCACGGCCCTGGGCCGGCGGATGGCCCGGCTCGTCGCGCCGGACGATCTGGTGAGGATGTTGCTCGCCTCGACCCGGGTGATGATGCACAACCAAGACCCAACCATCACCAACCAGCAGGCCTTCGACGCCGATTTTTTCCCACGCCTGGGGCAACCCGAGTCAGAAGTACGGGCAATCATTCACTCATTCTACGAAGAGGATTTCCCCACCCTGAAGCGATACACACGCCGTCGGCCCCAGGCCCGGCCTCTGGTCCAAACCCTTTTCGACCAGGGTTACGAGGTGGTCATCGCCACCAACCCGATGTTCCCCCGCCGTGCCATCGAACACCGCCTGGATTGGGCGGGGGTACTCGACTTCCCCTTCAAGCTGGTCACCAGCTACGAGAACTCTCACTTTTGCAAACCGAACCCTCGCTACTATCAAGAGATTTTGAGCAAGTTAAAACGTCGCCCGGAGGAGGCGATCATGGTGGGGGACGACCTGGGAAACGACATCGAGCCGGCCGTCCAGGTGGGGCTGCACACCTACTGGATTGTGGACGCCGATGGGGCCGGCCTTTTCCCCTCCCCCGGCCTGCAGGGCACCCTGGCCGACTGTCTGGCCTGGGTGCAGGCGGGGGGATTGCGCGATCTGTAGGTAGTTGGAGATTGGAGATTTGCCAATTTGCAGATTTGCACATTTGCGATTTGCTGATTTGCCCATTGCCCATTTGCCACAGGAGGATGTGACATGCAACTCTGGCTTGATACGGCCAAAATCGAAGAGATACGCGAAATTGCCTCGTGGGGTATTTTGAGCGGCGTGACGACCAACCCCAGTTTGATGCAAAGGGCAGGCACCGCCGACCGCAAAACGGTCACGCAACAAATCGCCGAGGTCGTGGGGGGACCGGTCAGCGCCGAGGTCATCAGCACCGATTGCGAAGGGATGCTGGCAGAGGCGCGAGAGATCGTCACCTGGTCGCCGCACGTGCTCGTCAAAATCCCCACCATCCCCGAAGGACTCAAGGCAATGCGAGAGATCAGTCGTTGGGACCCGCCGCAGGAGGGATGGCCCGTCCCGCGCGTCAACGCCACCCTCATCTTCTCGCCCAATCAGGCGTTGCTGGCAGCCACGGCCGGCGCGGCCTACGTCTCCCCCTTCCTGGGACGCCTGGACGACGCCGGGCACGATGGTATGCAAATCGTGCGCGACATCGTCGAGATCTTCTCCATCTACGGCTTCGACTGCCAGGTGATTGCGGCCAGCATTCGACACCCCTTGCACGTCACCCAGGCAGCCCTGGCCGGCGCCGACATCGCCACCATACCCTACGCAGTGCTGAAGAAGATGATTCAACACCCCCTCACCGACAAAGGGCTCAAAGCCTTTCTCGACGATTGGGCCAAGGTGGCAGGCAAGTGACGCCCCTGGGGGCAGACACTCGGGTCTGCCCCCCTGGCCCGCCAGGGCGGGCTACGAAAAATTCAGAAATGCAGGGGCGAACCCACGTGTTCGCCCTGAGAGGGTGTTTTAAAAGTGCTCGTAGTAACGACTTCAGTCGTTAATTGCCTGCATTATGGGCCTAGTGACGACTAAAGTCGTTACTACCAATGCGTAAATTGCGACTTTTAAAACACGCCCTGAGCCAACAGACATTGGACCTGGTCCCCCAATCCCGGCACCTGAGGAACTGCTTCGGGCCGGTCAACGTTATTAGAGTTGTTCCCTTTTAAGCAAAAGCAGGTGACAAGTGACTGTCACCTCAGCACAAATTTATTTCAGGGACAACTCTATTGAAGGAGAGGGCCCGGGTCCACCAGGTCACTGCCGTGGCGAATCTCAAAATGCAGGTGAGGGCCGGTAGAAAAGCCGGTGTTGCCCATCCGGCCAATGAGCGTCCCGGCGGCGACCGATTGCCCCACGTGCACCGGTGGCTCGTCTCTCAGATGCGCGTAGAGCGTCTGAAAGTTGCCGTGGTCAATGACCACCAGGTTGCCGTAGCCTCGATCATTCCAACCGGCGAATCTCACAGTACCGGCGGCGACGGCACGCACAGGCGTACCCCTGGGCCCGGCGATATCCCACCCCTTGTGGCAAAACCAGTAGCGTTGGGTCACCTTCCCCTCTGTGGGGTGGTAGTCCAACGTAGGGTCTCCCTGGGCTTCGCCTCCCTCGCCGGCATAGCTGCGAAAGGTCTGCTCGCTGACTCGCCCGCACTCAAATTGCAGCGCCTCGGAGATTCCATAAAAAACAGTGTACAGGCTTTGTCCCAGCATCCAAAGCGCCGCCGCCACCACAATGGCGATGAGCACCAGAAGCAACGCGTATTCAACTGTCCCCTGACCACGCTCGCGTGCCTGGCCCGGCATATTCGCCTCCCGGCCTCTTATGGCAAGTGCCAGGCAAATTGTACACTGGTCAAATGCCCTTGACAAGTCATCAAATGTTCGCAACGACGCGGTGAACGCGATGCCGATAGGATTGTATCTGCACATCCCTTTTTGTCGGGTCAGATGCACCTACTGCGACTTCAACACCTACGCCGGACTGGGTCGTCTCCACGGCCCCTACGCGGACGCATTGGCGCAGGAAGTGCGATTGCTGGCTTCCAGATTCCCGCGCCCGGTCGGCACGCTGTTCCTGGGAGGGGGGACGCCCACGGTGCTATCCATCAAGCTGCTGCGGCGAGTGCTGGCCGCCTGTTTTGACACTTTTGCCGTTGAGGATGACGCCGAAATCACCAGTGAGGCCAATCCAGGGACAGTTTCACTCGACTATTTGCGAGCACTCCGCCACCTGGGGGTGAATCGACTCAGCCTGGGCGCGCAAACCTTCGACCGGGGAGAGCTGGCTATGCTGGGCCGCGTCCACGACGCAGAAGGGGTGAGGCTCACCGTGCAGCGGGCGCGGGCGGCCGGCTTCGACAATTTGAACCTGGACCTCATCTACGGCCTGCCCGGTCAAACGCTGACCTCGTGGGCGCGCACGTTGGAGCAAGCGATGGCCCTGACCCCGGAGCACATCTCGCTCTATTGTCTCACCCTGGAAGAGGGTACTCCCCTGCGCGACCGGGTTTTGCAGGGCCGGCTGCCCGCTCCCGACCCAGACCTGGCCGCCGACATGTACGAGCTGGCCGACGACCGGCTGGCGAGGGAAGGCTACCGCCAATACGAAATCTCCAACTGGAGCCGGCCGGGGTACGAGTGCGCGCACAACCTGGTCTACTGGCGCAACCGCCCCTACCTGGGAGCGGGGGCCGGCGCTCACTCCTCGATCAAGGGACAGCGATGGTGGAACGTGCGGCCTGTGCAGACTTACATCGACCGGGTGACGGCGGGAGGAGCTACCCCCTGGCCGTCACCGGCCGCCGAAGACGGGGAGATCATCGACCGCGCGTTGGAGATGGGCGAAACGATGATGCTGGGATTGCGCCTCACCCGCGAGGGGGTGGCCGAGGCCGACTTTCGCCGGCGATTTGGCCTGTCGCTGGAAGAGGCTTACGGCGACGTGATCCGAGAGTTGGTCAACGCCGGGTTGCTGACGTGGGATCAAACCCGTCTGCGGCTGACGCGGCGCGGGCGATTGTTGGGCAACCGGGTGTTCGCCAGGTTCTTGCCTTGCTAGACCTGTTTCCCAAAAGCTTTTCCCATAGGTCCCCTTCAAGGAAGGGTAATGCTTGCTCCCGTCTGGTCCGTGACCAGACGGCTTGACCCCACCAAATACGCGGGTCGCCCTGGCCCGGCGTAAGGGCGAGGCATTCCGACCCAAGCCTTGTGCCAGGAAGACGCTCGGCCCGTCAAAGGCGATTGGCCTGGCCAACCCGATGTCGGGAATGCCTCGCCTCTACCGGGCGGCATCTCACGATACCCCAAAAACTTTTGAAATCGTGGTCTAATACGCCCGCTTGATGAGGAAATGAGCCATCTCCCGCAGCGCCTCACCGGCCTCCGGCTCCGGCCTGGCGGCCTCCAGTTCGGTCAGCGCCGTCTCCAGGTGATAACGGGCCAGTTCCTCGGCGTAGGGCCTGGCCTGGCTGGCGTCGAGGATGGCGATGGCGTCGGCCACGTCCCCTTCTGAGAGTTCTTCCTGAGCATAGAGGGCACGGAGACGTTCGGCGCCGGGGTCGTTTCGCCTGCCCAACACGTAAACGACGGGCAGGCTTTTTTTGCGGTGTCGGATGTCGTCGGCCACCGGCTTGCCGGTCACGTCGGGCTCTCCCCAAATGCCCAGCACGTCGTCTTGAATCTGAAAGGCCAGGCCCAACCCCTCGCCCACACGGCGGTATCGTTCGGTCAGGTCTCGATCGGGGGAGGCCACCATCGCTCCCAGTTGACCGGCACAGCCCAGCAGCGCAGCCGTTTTGCCCTGGATCATCGTCATGTAGGCGTCGGCATCTACCTCGAGACGGCTTTCGAAGTCCAGGTCCAGGTGTTGGCCCCGGCAAAGAGCCAGGTTGGCCTGGTCGAGGGCGTGGAGGGCAGCGATCACCCGGTCGGGGGGGACGCCTCGCTCACTGAGGCGATGCAGTCCCAGGTGGGCCAGGGTGAGCATGGCGTCGCCGGCGTTGATGGCCTGCGCCTCGCCCCACAGCGCCCACACCGTGGTCCGCCCGCGGCGGGTGTCGCTCCGGTCCTCGATGTCGTCGTGGATGAGCGAGAAGTTGTGGACAAGTTCCACGGCAGCGGCAGCGGGCAGGGCGTCGTGGGGGTCGCCACCGGCAGCCTGGCAGGTCAAAAGCGTGAACAGCGGGCGCAGTCGCTTGCCGGCCTTGATTTGAACTGGCTGGAACTGGGGGTCCGCCCAACCCAGGTGATAGTGCATCATGCCAAAAAAGGCCGGAGGACTATTGGCGGGAGGAGTCATGCATGCGCGCAACTCATCTTCGATGAGGGGCAAATATGTGTCCAGAGCTTCTTGCAGGGTCAAGGGCGTCCTCCTCGGTTGTGCAAAAACGTGGCGGCTCAAAACCGGTTTCTCAGCGCGTTCTGCGCACCAGATGCGGCGTGTCACGCAACTCGTCAAGAGAGGCCGCACCGATGCAAAACATCGTGGCCCGCAGTTCGGTGATGGTCACTTCGATGGTCTCCAACACCGCCTCGGGGGAAACCACCGCCGCTTTAAGGAAGGG
>JAJRXB010000363.1 GCA_024276515.1 Chloroflexota bacterium | reverse complement strand
CTGTCATTGCGAGGAGCGCAGCGACGAAGCAATCTCCATCCTGGGCCGGTGTCCCTATTGCTGGGGGTGATCCCCTGTCATTGCGAGGAGCGTAGCGACGAAGCAATCCCCGTCGTCCTCAGGGGAGATTGCTTCGCTACGCTCGCAATGACACCTGATTCCTGAGGTATCGAAACGCTCGCAATGACACCTGATTCCTGAGGCATCGAAGCGCTCGCAACGACAGGGGCCAGCGAGTAGACCATGAGCAAACAAGACTTCCTTTCTGCCATAGAAAAAGGCATAGCCCGGCTGCGCCAGGCCGGTCCCAAAGTTACAATTGTGCATCACAACGACGCCGACGGACTGGCCTCGGCGGCGGTGCTACAAGTGGCCTTATCGCGAGCGGGCTTTGCGGTTCAACGCATCCCCCTGGAGCGGGTGCATCCTCCAATCGTGGCTCGCATTCACGACCAGATTTCTACCGCCATTTTATACGTGGACCTGGGAGGCAAGGCGGCGCCCGTGATCTCGGAGGCAAACCGTGGCCGACGCCTCACTCTGATCCTGGACCACCACCATCCCGAAGAGGCCACCGATCCTGAGGTGATAAACCTCACCACCGAATTCTACGGACTGTCCGGCGAGATGGACATTTCCGCCGCCACCGCGGCCTACCTCTTTGCCCGGGTGCTGGACGAGGGGAACCGCGACCGTTCGGCTGAGCCTTCGTCCCGATCTCAGGCCGAGGGGCGCTCACGACGAAGCCTGGCTTACCTGGGCGTGGTGGGGGCACTGGGCGACTCCCACGACCGTGGAGGACGTCTGGTAGGGGAGAACCGCCTGGCCCTGGAGGATGCCGTAGCCCAGAATCAGATACGTGTGGTCGAGGTTGAGGCGGAGGCCGAACAATACATCCTGACGCGCTTCGGAGAGGATATTCCTATGGCTCAGTTCTGGCGGGCGATAACCACCCTGGGAGCGCCCGGCTATTATATGGACGGGCCGGCTCTTGGAGTGCGTATGTGTCTCGAAGGGCCTTTCCGGGAAGCTCAACGAAAGCTCGAGGAGCTCAACCGCATCAAACAGGCAGCCTACGAGAAGGTGTTGACTCGGCTCAGGCGGGAGGGCCTCAGAGAAACCAAATACTGCCAATGGTTCTCCGTCGAGAAGGATTTTGCCCCGATGGGCGTCAAGACTATCGGCGAGTTCTGCGGGGAGATCCGGGACGCCGACTTCGTCGCCCCCGACAAATATATCGTCGGCTTCCAGATTATGGACCGGGAAATTCCGGGATTGGGCATCTTCGACTGGTCAATTTACAAGGTCTCCATGCGCGTCCCATCGCCGCTGGAAAAGAAGATCGTGGCCGACCGCACGATGCCCGGCCTGGCTTATCTCGTCCCGGAGGCAGCCAGGCGGGTGGGCGGTTCGATTGACGCCTGCCACGACTACTCCGCGGCAACGGTGATTCCCGTGGGCAGGGAGGAGGAATTGATCGCGGCGATGGACGCACTCGTGGAAGATCACCCCCGCTCCCCCGCCCGCCCCGGCCCCAGGGCGCCTGGGACGAAGGCGCAGACAGGACAGGCTGCATCGTGACTTACCGTGGTTACATCTTCGACCTGGATGGCACGGTCTACTTGGGTGAGCGGGCCATCCCCGGCGCTCCGGAAACAATCGCCACCCTGAGGCAGCAGAACTGTGGTGTGGTCTTCCTCTCCAATAAGCCTCTGGAGCGGCGGCGGGCGTATGCCGAAAAATTGACCCGCCTGGGCATCCCCACCTCCCCGGACGAAGTGATCAATTCGTCCCTGATCCTGGCCCGCTACCTGGCTCGAGAGATGGCCGGGGCCACAGTCTTTGCCATCGGCGAGCCCCCCCTGTTGGAGGAGTTGGCCGCCGCCGGCCTTCGCCTCAGCGAAACGCCGGAGGAGATCGAGGTGGTCGTTGCCAGCTTCGACCGCACCTTCGACTATTGCAAGCTGAACATCGGCTTCCAGGCATTGCGTCGAGGGGCGCGTTTCCTGGCCACGAACGCCGACCGCACCTGCCCCGTCGAAGATGGCGAAATCCCGGACGCGGGCGCCGTCATCGGTGCGTTGGAGGGGTGTAGCGGTCGAAAAGTAGAACTGGTCGTCGGAAAGCCATCCTCCTTGATCGTGGAGATGGCCCTCGACCGGCTGGGATGCCTGGCCAACGAGTGCCTGATGGTCGGCGACCGCCTGGAGACCGATATTTTGATGGGGCATCGGGCCGGCATGACCACCGCCCTGGTGCTGACCGGCGTCACCCGGCGGGCGGACCTGGCCCACGCGCCGGCGCAGCCTGATTACGTGCTGGAAAGCATCGCCGAAGTGCCCCGGCTGCTCGACAACGGATGAGTTACAAGTCTACAAATCTGCAAATCGGCGAATCAGCGAGTCAGCAAATCGGCAAGCACATCGATTTGCCGATTTGAAGGAGTAACCTATGTCATCTCCCGTTCCTCCCTTCTCCGCTCAAACGCGACACGACAACCTGGACCGTCTGAAGGCCACCCGGTTCGACGTTTTGGTCATCGGTGGTGGTGTCACCGGCACCGCCATCGCTCGCGACGCCGCCCTGCGCGGATACAACACCGCGTTGGTGGAGCAGGCCGACTTCGCCAGCGGCACCAGCAGCAAATCGTCCAAGTTGGTGCACGGCGGGGTGCGTTACCTGGAAAATTTCGAGTTCGGCCTGGTTTTCGAAGCCTGCCGGGAACGCCGCTATTCCCTTCGCAACAGCCCCAACCTGGTGCGCCCCCTCCCCTTCGTCTTTCCCGTTCACCGGGATGACCCCCGCCCGCTATGGCAAATCGCCATTGGCATGTGGCTTTACGATGCGATGGCCGTTTTCCGCAACATCGAGCGCCACCAAATTTGGGGCAAAGGGCGCACACTGCGCGAAGAGCCAGTCATCGGACCCGACAGGCTGACCGGCGCCACCCACTATTACGACGCCGTCACCGACGATGCCCGCCTCACTTTGACCATCGCCCAGGACGCGCACCAGGCCGGCGCCGTCCTGGTCAACTACGCCCAGGTGGTCGAGTTGTTGCGCGTCGGTGATCGGGTGGTCGGTGCCCGGATACGCGACCGGCTGAGCGGCGAAGAGTTCGAGGTGCAGGCCCACGTCGTCGCCAACGCCACCGGCCCCTGGACCGACCACCTGCTGAAGATGGCCGACCCCGACGCTCGCCGTCGCCTGCGCCCCACCAAAGGGGTGCATCTGATCGTCCCCCGCGAGCGAATCTGGTCGCGGGCGGCCATCACCCTCAACTCGCCGCGAGACGGGCGGCTGATGTTCCTCATCCCCTGGGGCCAGTTCAGCATCATCGGCACCACCGACACCGACTACGAAGGCGACCCCGCCGACGTCCACGCCGACGCCGAAGACGTGGCCTACGTCCTGGAAGCGGCCCGCCACGCCTTCCCCGTGACCGGTCTCAGCGAGGCCGACATCATCAGCACCTACGCCGGTCTGCGCCCGCTGATCGCCGACGACGCGCCCACCGGCTACAAAGTCTCCCGCGAACATCAGATTATCAACACGGCGACCGGCTTCTTCACCATTGCCGGCGGCAAGCTGACCACCTGGCGCTCGATGGCCGAAGAGATGGTGGACGAACTGGCCCGCTACCTGGGCCGTGAGCACAATCGGCATCCGGCCCGACCGGGCCAGACGGTTCACCGAATCTTGCCCGGCGGCGACATCGCCGATGCCCCTGCGGGCACAGGCTGGTATAGCTACCTGGCCCACCGGGTCGTTGAACTGGGCGGGCGATTCAGCCCGGAGACCATCACGCACCTGGTCGCCGCCTATGGCACCGGCTATGCCAACGTGCTGACCCTGGTCGAGGGCGACGAGCGTCTGGCCGAGCCCCTCGTCGCCGGGTTGCCCTATCTCAAGGCCGAGGTCGTGCACGCCATCCGCCACGAGATGGCCCTCACCCTGGAGGACGTGCTGGCCCGCCGCACCCACGTCCTCGACCAGGACCGCGACCAGGGACTGAGCGTGGCCGCCGAAGTCGCCGCGCTGATGGGGGCCGAACTGGGTTGGTCGGAGCAGGAGCAGGCCAGCCAGGTCGAGCGTTATCGGCAGGTGGTGGAACAAACGCGCCGCTGGCGGAGTTGAGAGGGGCCAGATGCGATAAGGGTCCGTAAAAGAATTACTTCCCGCTTTGGTGTTCAGCGAGGAATCATCCTGAGCCGTTCGGCTGAGCTCAAGCCGCAGAGCCGCAAAAGTCGTCCTTCGACAGGCTTCGGCATGAGCTCAGCCGAACGGCTCAGGATGACTTTTGCTAGTGTCGAAAACGGGAAGCTATTTCCTTACAAGTCCTCAGCCTTGCGAAGATTCCGCAACCTTCGCAAGGCTGAGGTGAGTGGAGAGAAGAGATGAGCCACCATGTGCCCGTTCGAGGCAAGCTGGACCTGGACACACTGAAGGCGATGATCGAACAGGAAGAAATCGAAACGGTCGTCACCGCCTTCCCCGACGTGTACGGGCGGCTGGTGGGCAAGCGCATCACCGGCCATTTCTTCCTGGACGAGGTCGCCGGCGGCGGCATGCACGCCTGCAACTACCTGCTGGCCGCCGACATGGAGATGGACCCGGTTCCCGGCTATCGCTTCGCCAGTTGGGAGCAGGGTTACGGCGACCTGCATTGCCGCCCCGACTGGAACAGTCTGCGTCTGCTCACCTGGCTCGACAAGACAGCTTTCGTCCTCTGCGACGTGTACGAGGAGGAGAGTGGCGAGCCCATCGAAATCGCGCCCCGCACCATCCTCAAGCGACAGGTGGAGCGGGCCCACGCCGCCGGTTTTGTGCCGATGGGCGGCGCCGAACTGGAAATGTTCATCTTCCGCGAAACCTACGACTCCGCCCGGCAAAAGCACTTCCACAACATGGAAACCTTCGGCTGGTACATCGAAGACTATCACATCCTGCAAGGCACGAAGGAAGAGGCGCTCGTCGGTGCCATCCGCCATCACCTGGACCGCTCCGGCGTGCCGGTGGAGTTCAGCAAGGGGGAATGGGGAGCCGGCCAGCACGAGATCAACGTGCGCTACGCCGACTTTTTGGAGATGGCCGACCGCACCCTGGTCTTCAAGCAGGCTTGCAAAGAGATCGCCATCCAGCAAAACCTGGCCGTCACCTTTATGGCCAAGTGGGACGCAGGGGCGGCAGGCAACAGCATGCACATCCACTCCAGCCTGTGGGACCCTGACGTTTCGCGCAACCTGTTGGCCGGGACAAATCGGTTGCCGGGATTGCCGACCGGCGCGTCGGACCTGTTCCGCTGGTACCTGGGCGGGCTGATGGCCCACGCCCGTGAGTTGTCACTGTTCTTCGCCCCCTACGTCAACTCCTACAAGCGATACCAGGCCGGGTCGTTCGCGCCCACCGGCATCGCCTGGAGCTACGACAACCGCACCGCCGGCTTTCGCATTGTGGGCCACGGGAATTCGTTGCGGGTGGAGTGTCGCATCCCCGGCGCCGATGCCAATCCCTACCTGGCCTTTGCCGCCACTTTGGCCGCCGGCCTGGAGGGCATCGAGCGTCAGATCGAGCCACCCCCCGCCTTCACCGGCGACGTGTACGCCGCCGGTGGCCTTCCTCAAGTGCCCCGCACCCTTCCCGAAGCCATCGCCGCCTTCGAAGCCAGCGGCCTGGCCCGGCGTGCCTTCGGCGACGGGGTGGTAGAACATTATCTGCACTTTGCCCGCACCGAGCAGCGCAAGTTCGACGAGGCAGTGACCGACTGGGAGCGGCGTCGCTACTTTGAGCGGGCGTGAGAGGGGCTGACAGTCAGGTGACAGTCACTTTCAAAAGTGACTGTCACCTTTCAAACAGTACTTACGCAGTTGAATGCTCGGAGGGGGTTTGTAACCCCCGGTTGGAGTGCAAAACGCCTCTTGGGGAACTAAAACGCAGGTTACAAACCTGCTTCGAGCGTAAGGTGACAGTCACTTCTGAAAGTGACTGTCACCTATCACGATAGGAGACGCTATGACCGTAGAGGCTCAACTGGCTATCTGCATCCTCAACGGCTACCCCCGGGCCAGCCGCGAGAACTTCGACCGATCGGACGTCGGCCACCCTCACGATATGTATATGGATTTCCTGCGTCGTTACGTGCCCAACGCCACCGTGGACGTGCTCTTCGTGGCCGACCCGGACGTGTCGCTGCCGGCCGGCGTCGCCCTCGAATCTTACGACGCCTACGTCTGGACCGGTTCGGACCTGACCATCTATCACGACGACCCGCGCGTCACCCGCCAGATTGAGTTGGCCCAGGCCATCTACCGCGTTGGCCGTCCGATGTATGGCAGTTGTTGGGGCGTGCAAATGGCCGCCGTCGCCGCCGGGGGCGAAGTCGAAAAGAACCCCAACGGGCGAGAGTGGGGCATCGCGCGCGACATCCGGCTGACCGAGGAGGGCAAGAAGTCGCTCCTCCACGCCGGCAAGCCGGAACGTTTCGATGGCTTCATCATGCACCTCGACGAGGTGACACACATCCCCTCCGGCGGCAAACTGCTGGCGACCAACGAGCACACCCGCGTGCAGGCCCTCGAAGTGAAGCACGAAAAAGGCACCTTTTGGGCCACCCAATATCACCCCGAATACAATTTGTACGAAATGGCCCGGCTCATCGCTGCCCGGGCAGAGCCGCTGGTGAAGGAGGGCTTCTTCCCCGACACCCAGGCCGTGGCCGCGTATGCCGACAAAATGCGAAAGCTTCACGAGCAGCCCGACTCCGCCCAACTGCGACGGGAGCTATCCGTCGGCCCCGACATTCTGGACCCGGAAATCCGGGAATGCGAATTGCGAAACTGGATAGACTACCTGGTGTTGCCATCGCTGTGAAAGTTGGTAGATTGGTAGGTTAGTGGATTAGGAGATTGGGAAATCAGAGTACCAGCGGGTTTCCCTGGCTTCCCCATTTCCCAATCTACCAACATCCCAACCTACCAACTTCCCAATTCCTGACATATCTTGCATAACCAAAGGAGATCGTACACGATGCGTCTGAAAAACAAAGTAGCTTTTATCACCGGCGCTGGCGGTGGTATGGGGCGGATGGCCGCCCTGATGTTCGCCCGCGAGGGGGCCAGGATTGTGGCCAACGACTATCGGGCCGACGCCGTGGAGGAGACGGCCCAGATGGTGCGCGACGAGGGGGGCGAGTGCATCGCCGTCCCCGGCGACGTGTCGGTCGCCGCCGACGTGGAGCGAGCCATCCAGGCTGGCGAGGAGGCATTTGGGTTGATCAACGTGCTCTACAACAACGCTGGCATTATGCCCGATGGCGACGAGTCGGTGCTGGACCTGAAAGAAGAGGTGTGGCAGCGCGTGATGGACGTGAACGTGAAGGGCATCGCCCTTTGCTGCCAGTACGGGGTCCCGGCCCTGCTGCGGGCCGGGGGTGGTTCCATCGTCAACATCGCCTCTTTCGTCGCATTGGTCGGCTGCACGGTGCCGCAAGACGCTTATACCGCCAGCAAAGGGGCGGTGCTCGCCCTCACCCACTCGCTGGCCGTGCAGTTCGGCCCCCAAAACGTCCGGGCCAATGCCATCTCGCCCGGCCCCATCCTCACCCCTCTGCTCGACCAGTTGTTGTCCGACCCGGACAAACGTGCCCTGCGGCTGAATCGCATCCCGATGGGGCGTTTCGGCAAGGCAGAGGACATCGTCTACGCCGGCATCTACCTGGCCTCCGACGAGTCGACCTGGGTCAACGGTCACAATCTGGTGGTCGACGGGGGGATCACCATCAACTATTTCTGAGCAGGTGAGGCCTTTTCGGAATTAGGTGACAGTTAGGTGACAGTCACTTACAAAAGTGACTGTCACCTATGCCTTGCCCCCAGCCAAACGAAAACCCGGCCACAGGTATACCAGGGCCGGGTTTTCGTTTGATCGTAGACGCGTTATATCATCACTGCCAGCTTCTGAGCAGTTGGGTGATGGCCAGCATCTCCTCCTCGGTCAATCTCCCGGCAAAACCTTCCATAGCTGTGTTGGCTCTGCCATCTGCGATGATATTCAGAATGGCCTGGTCGTCGCTGCTTTGAACGAATTCGTTGGCCACCAACGCCGGGCCGTCCCGACCTTCGCCAGACATGCCGTGGCAGGTGGCGCAGTTACGGACGAAGAGGAGTTGGGCATCTTTCAGCAGGGTATCTTCTGCAAGAGGGGTAGCGGTGGGTGCACCTGCCTGCCAGCTTCGGAGCAGGGCGATCAGATCGTTGATCTCTTGTTCTGAGAGGATGTTGGCCTGGGCCGGCATCTCGCCGTGCCCGCTCAGAACGAGGTCGGCCAAGATGGCATCATCGGCGCCGGCGACGAAGTCACTGGGGCGTAAGGGCGAGCCCAGCCCTTCAATTCCTTCGCCCGACAGTCCGTGACAGGTGACACAGCCGTCGGCGTAAAGCCGGGCGCCGTTGGCTACGCTGCCACCCCCTTCGGCGATAGCCCCGGCTTTCAGGGCGTCGAGGTAGGCGATGACGTCGTTGATCTCGGCCGGGGAGAGCACCTGTCCCCAACTGGGCATCCCGGCTTCCAGGCGACCTTCGCTGATGGTGGCGTACACGGCGTTGGGGTCGCTCAAAATGGGCGCTTCGGCCAGCCGAGGGGCAATGCTGGTGCCACTACCCCTGGGGCCGTGGCAGGCGACGCAGGTGGAAGCGAAAATGCTCTCGCCCCGGTCCACGTCGCCGCCCAGTTCGGCTATGGCCACGGGCACTTCCTTTTGCCAGCTACGGATATAAGCCACCAGGTCCTCAATTTGCGTCGGGGAGAGCACCGATCCCCAGGTAGGCATACCCCGATCCGGGCGACCGTTGGCGATGACCTGGCGGAAGTATTCGTCGTCGTATTTTTCCAGCAAGGCCGGCTCGTTCAATCGCGGGCCGGCCGCCCCCTCCCCGGAGACGCCGTGGCAGGCGTAACAGGTGGTCGAGAAGAGCACCGCCCCTTCCAGCGGATCTCCTTGATAAGCCAGCTCCTCGATTGAGGGAGCCGTGTCCTGCCAGGACCGGATGAAAGCGACCAGGTCTTCCACAATCTGGGCAGTGTAGGGACCGCCGCGCGCCTGTCCCCAGGCCGGCATCGAGGTGCCCGGTCGGCCATCGGCGATGGTGTTGAAGATCAATGCGTCGCTGGCTTCTTTCAAAAATTCTTGAGTGTTCAAAGCCGGGCCACTGTTGCGCACTCCCTCGCCCCGGACCCCGTGACAGGTGGCGCAATCTCGCGCAAAAACTTCCGCGCCCCGGGTGATCGCTTCGTTCTTCACTTCCATAGCGCTGGTGGCCATTCGAGTCGGCTGCAACGCAGAGAAAATGCCAAAAACCAGGATGACGGCCAGCGAAAGGGCCGCTCCCAGATAGGCATAAAAATGGTAGTTGTATTCTTTTTTCATAACTTGTGTCTCCTGAACCCGAATGCGTGAGACGTGAAACGTGATGCGTGACTCACGTTTCACGTTTCGCGTTTCACGTAACTGGCGTCACCTGAGAGGGATCGAAGGCGCTGCGCTCAATCACCACACCGGTGTCTACGAAGATCTCGTCGCCGCGAATCTCCACCGGGAAGAGGTCCATCGGGCGAGGAGCAGGGCCGGCGATCACCTCACCTTTGATGGTGAAGAGCGAACTGTGGCAGGGGCAATTGAAGATGCTATCTTCTTCGACCCAGGGCACCACACAGCCCAGATGGGGGCATTTGCGATACATTGCGAGGAAGCCACTCTCCAGCCGCACCAGATAGAAGCGGGACTTTCGAAAATAGCTGACCGAACCGACCTCGAATTCGTTTACCTTCCCGGCTCTGACCACTGTGCCAAAAGCACCTTCTTCCAGAACGGGTGTCACAAACCCCAAAAGCCCTCTGCCGATCTGTCCCATCAATGCGATCAGGGAAGCCGCCCAAACGAGGCCAAAGAACTGTCGGCGATTCAGGTTGTTGTTACCCTTCATCCCATCTCTCTCCTCTCTATAAACTCGACCAGGGATCATAACCGCCGGGCATATCCCAGGGCGGGTACAAATGCATACCCGGCCCTCGGAAGAGGAACCCGCTGATGGTCAAGGTTACGGCCGACGTAATGATGATGGTGAAGATAACCAGCATCAATTCTCGATAGGTTGGTTTCAATCGCCATATCACCAGCAGGGGCAGGCCGAACAAAATCACCCCAAACATCAAGGGGCCGATGAATTGCAAAATAAGGGGTGAGGCCGCACCCAGCCCGCGCAAGCCCATCACTTCGTCAAAGTAAATGAGAAAGGCCTGAGCCACGACGGTGTAGAGGGCTGTAAAGTAGACCCACTTTGGCCCGCGCCGACTGGCAAACCAACGGCCAGAATCCGACCTATCGGTGTCGAGGTAGGGGAGGGCGACGAGGAACAACACGACCGCGCCCGGCACCAGAATTCCAGCCAACACCGGATGCATATGCAGCAAAAGTTCCTGCAAGGCCATGAAATACCAGGGAGCTTTTGCCGGATTGGTGGTCAGGTCGGGATTGGCCAGCTCTTCCAGGGGGGCGTTTCGCACCAGCGAAAAGAAGGCCAGCAAGAGGATAGCCCCCAAGGTCAACAGCAACTCCAGGATGGCCACAATGGGAAAGGAAAAGACGGTGTCGTCCGGGCCTCTTTCCACCATCCGTGATTCGCCGCGAACCAGGGCCATCAAGCCGTAGGTTTTTACCGGCCCACGGGTAAATCGTTCCTCCGGTTCAATCTCTTCGGTGACGACGGTCTCCCCTTCGGCGGTGGTTGGGCTGCCGTTTGCCTGGTCTTGCGCCGCCAGCCCGCCGTCCTTGCGCACCCGCCAGATGTGCAGCGACATGATCCCCAGCATCGCCGCCGGGATAAACATGATGTGCAGGGCGTAAAATCGTGTGAGCGCGTTTTGGCCCACTTCAAAGCCGCCCAGCAGCATAAGCCGTATTTGCGGGCCGATCAAGGGCGTGTATCCGGCGATGTTGGTGCCAACGGTGATGGCCCAGTACGAAAGCTGATCCCAGGGCAGGAGATAGCCGGTGAAACTGGCCCCCAGCGTCAGGAGCAACAAAACAATTCCCACGCCCCAGTTGAATTCACGGGGTGGTTTGTAAGCGCCGGTATAAAAAACGCGGACCATGTGCAAAACCACAATCAACACCATGCCGTGCGCCGCCCAGCGATGCATATTGCGCATCAACTGGCCGTAGGGCACTTTGGTTTGCAGGTCCACGATGTTGCGGTAGGCCATCTCGGTGGAGGGGACGTAATACAGCATAATGAGAGCGCCGGTGACGGCCAGGGTAAGGAACATAATCACCGACAGCACTCCCAGACCCCAGGTATAAGTGGCCCTCAAACTTCGACGACTCACCTTGACAGGGTGCAGGTGAAAGAAGATGTTGGTGGTCATCACCAATGAGCGATTCATCTCTGTATCAGGCCAGCCGTGCCGGAAGAACGATTTCCAAACGCGAGAGCTGGTGATAGTGTTGATCAGATTTGCCATAATGCCTCCCTGTCCGTGAAGCGTGATGCGTGATGCATAATGCGTGATGCGTGAAGCGTGATGCGTGAAACGTGGACTACGCCCTACGTTTCACCATCACGTTTTCACGTCTCTACGTATTGTAACGTCTCGGTAAACGAGAATGTTTCCATCGTAATGGCATCGGTGGGGCAGCGTTGG